>NZ_JBCOMI010000017.1:0-108466 GCF_040924245.1 Ruminococcus sp. J1101004sp1_RTP21198st1_B9_RTP21198_201120
CGAGGTAGATAGGGCAGGGGTGGAAGTGCAGTAATGCACGGAGCTGACTGTTACTAATAGGGTGAGGGCTTGACCAAGAAATGGGAAAGGCGGTTATAAAGTAGCTGCCGGACTCACGCAGAGGTAAAATGATTCCATTAGGATGTAACATGTATGTAGTTTTGAAGGTACAGAACGGAAACGGTAGCCGGTTGGTTATCGTTTTTTTGTTATTAAATTCTGAAGAATATCAATTAAGGTTGCCTGCCCACTGGATTTGTAATATAATGGGAACGTTGAAAAATCGAAAAGAATAAGATCTGCTGTCACGTTTTAAACATAAATATACAAGGCTGTCAGCAGAGAAGAGGATGAAAAAATGAGCAGATTATCAGTGGTTTTGCCAGCTTATAACGAAGAACTGATGGTAGGAAAAACCTGTCGTGTTCTTCATGAAGTATTAGCAGAAGCCGGCATTTCCTACGAACTAGTTGTTGTTGACGATGGCTCAAAAGACAAAACCTGGGAAGAAATCACCAAAGCCGGAGAAAAAGATGGAAATGTTCTTGGCGTTCATTTTTCCAGAAATTTCGGAAAAGAAGCAGCAGTATATGCAGGAATGGCCCAGGCTACAGGAGATGTGGTGGCAGTTATGGATTGTGATCTGCAGCACCCGCCGGAAACTTTGATTTCCATGTACCATCTCTGGGAGCAGGGATGGGAAGTAATCGAAGGCGTAAAGAAATCAAGAGGAACGGAAAGTCTGCTTCACAAAGAGAGCGCTGGCTTTTTCTATGGAATCATGTCCAAGGCTACAGGTGTGAATATGCAGAATGCTTCGGATTTCAAAATGATGGACAGGAAAGCAGTGAATAGTATTCTTTCTATGCCAGAACGAAATATGTTTTTCCGTGCGACCTCATCCTGGGTGGGATTTAAGACCACTTATGTGGAATTTGAGGTGCGGGACAGAGAAGCTGGACAGTCTAAGTGGTCTACCTGGTCCTTGATAAAATACGCGTTTACCAATATTGTGGCTTTTACTACAGCACCGTTGCAATTTGTAACGGTCGTAGGAGGGGCATGCTTTGGATGCTCCCTGATTTTGATTATTTATTCGCTGGTACAATTTTTTGCCGGCAGAGCGGTAGAGGGATATACAACTACCCTTATCGTTCTTTTGCTTATTGGAAGCGCTATTATGCTCAGTCTTGGAATCATCGGCTATTATATTGCAAAAATATACGAAGAAGTAAAACGGCGTCCACGTTATATCATTTCCCAGATTCTTCGTGGAAAAGAGGATGTCTATCAGGAGGTAAACCATGACTGCTCTCATTAAGAAACTGTATGCCAGTGATGTGGTACGTTATGTGTTTTTTGGAGGATGTACTACACTGGTGAATTTGGTGAGCTTTTTTCTTCTGCGCCAGGCAGGAGTTCAAAGAGATCTTGCAAATGTGATCTCGATTATTCTGGCAATTCTTTTTGCTTATGTGGTAAACTCTAAATTTGTTTTTCAGGACAAATGCGAGACTTTGAAAGACCATATCCGTCCATTCTGCAAATTTGTCGGAGCGAGAGGTGTAACAATGGTGATCGAAGTAGCAGGCGTATGGTTCTTTGCAGAGATCATACACATGAATGATATGGCCGGCAAATTTATCACCCAGTTTGTAGTTCTGGCATTAAATTACATATTCAGTAAATTCCTGGTATTTACCAGCGGGAGGAAATCATGACATTAGAAGAAACACTTAAACAGATAAAGCCTCTGAATGAGGAAAAAATGAAAACAGCCAGAAGACGATGGGATAGCATCGCCAAGCCTCTCCATTCCCTTGGAAAAATGGAAGATCTGATTACGCAGATCGTTGGAATTACAGGGGATGAGAAAGTGGATCTTGGAAAAAAGGCTCTTGTTGCCATGTGTGCAGACAATGGCGTGGTAGAAGAGGGGGTTACCCAGACAGGACAGGAAGTCACTGCAATTGTAGCAGATAATTTTGTAAAAGAAACCACTACCGCATGTGTAATGTGCCACCAGTGTGGAGTGGATGTAAAGCCAGTAGATGTGGGAATGGTAAGAGATACTACAGCACGTACAGATCTGAAAGTTATGTATGGAACCCGCAATATGACGAAAGGTCCGGCTATGACAAGAGACGAAGCCATAAAGGGAATTGAAGCAGGAATTGCTATGGTAGAAGAACTGAAGGCTCAGGGGTATCGTCTTTTTGCAACTGGTGAGATGGGAATTGGAAATACCACAACCAGCAGTGCAGTTGCATCTGTGCTTCTGGGGCAACCTGTGGAAACCATGACTGGCCGTGGTGCAGGACTTTCCAGCGATGGGCTTACCCGCAAGATTCAGGCGATTAAGAAAGCCATTGATTTAAATAAGCCGGATGCAAAAGATTCCATAGACGTGCTTGCAAAAGTTGGAGGTCTTGATATCGCAGGAATGGCAGGTGTGTATCTTGGTGGAGCTGCATTACAGATTCCGGTTCTTATTGACGGTTTTATTTCCGGAGTTGCCGCACTTGTAGCAGCCAGACTTTGCCCGGAGGCAGCGGATTATATGATCGCCAGTCATGTGTCCAAAGAACCGGCAGCACATCTTGTTCTGGATGAGCTTGGAAAAGAAGCTGTGCTTCATGCTGACATGTGTCTTGGGGAAGGCACTGGAGCCATTGCCCTTTGTCCGTTTCTTGATATGGGAGCTACTCTTTACAATACATTAAGTACATTTGATGATATTCACGTGGACCAGTACGAGGAGCTGAATTAATATGATGACAGTCGTGACCGGAGGAAGCGGAAGCGGAAAATCTGCTTTTGCAGAAGATAAAATAGTATCTTTTGGACCGGCAAAAAGAATCTATATTGCAACCATGCATCCATATGACGAGGAAAGTCATAAGCGTGTGGCACGTCATCGGAAAATGCGTGCAGGAAAAGGATTCGAGACAGTTGAATGCTATACCGGATTGAAGAATCTGGATTTCCCGGAAAATGCTGTGGTTCTTCTGGAATGTATGTCCAATCTTGCCGCTAATGAGATGTTTGAGGAAAAAGGGGCTGGTGAAAAAACTGTGGAAGCCGTTTTGGAAGGCATAAAAAAGTTGAGTAGCCAGGTACGTCATCTGGTGATTGTCACGAATGAGATTTTTTCCGAAGCAGCCAGTTATGAGGGCGATACCATCCGCTATCAGGAATATCTGGGGATAATCAATCAAAACATTGGAAAAATGGCTGATGAGGTGGTTGAAGTAGTATATGGGATTCCAATCTGGTATAAAGGAGGAAAAATCATTGAAAATGCTGTGGAATAATTTTAAAGTGGCATTTGCCATGTATTCAAAAATCCCTATGCCAATGGCAGACTGGAACAAGGAGAATATGAAATATACATTCTGTTTTTTTCCTTTTATCGGCCTGGTAATTGGAGCGCTTTCTTATCTGGTAGGATGGGCAGGCGGAAAATTTGGATTTAATCCGTCTTTTGTCTCAGCAGTTCTTGTACTGGTTCCGGTAATGGTGACAGGTGGAATCCATGTAGATGGTCTTCTGGATACTTCGGATGCATTAAGCTCCTGGCAGGAAAGGGAGAGACGTCTTGAAATTCTGAAAGATTCCCATGCCGGTGCATTTGCGGTTATTACAGCCTGTGCTTTTTTTCTGATATGGTATGGAGCTTACAGCCAGTTGTGGACGGACAGGCGGGCACTTTTGATTATGGCTCTCGGATTTATGGTTTCCAGATGTTTGTCCGGAATCAGTGTCATGATGTTTCCAAAGGCACGTAAAGATGGAACTGTAGCAGAATTTTCCAGAAAAGCAGAAGATATGATCGTGCGAAATGTGCTGATCGTCTATCTTGGAATTCTGCTGGCGGTGATGATATGGATCCAGCCTGTGATGGGTATTCTGGCATTTGGAACTGCAGTACTTGTTTTCCTTTATTATCATTATAAAGCAATGAAATATTTTGGCGGGATCACAGGTGACCTGGCAGGATATTTTCTGTGCCTTTGTGAGGTGGGAATGGCTGTTGTACTGGCTGTTGTTTCTGTATTTATCTAGACGTGTCTGAAAAATCATTCCCGCAATCTGCACGCCCCACTTTGCGGTATATTTTGCCCGAATTCGGTTGTCGTAGCCTGCTATGCGCCCTCATCCGGGCAAAATCTCCCACAAATTGTGACGTACATCTTGCAGAAAGTCTTTTACAGACACGCTCCGGGAACTGGGAAAAAAGGAGAAATTGTAACAATGGAAATGATCATTGGAGGTGCTTTTCAGGGAAAGAGCACATATGCAAAAGAACATCATCCTGATGTCTGCTGGAAAAAGGGAGCCGATCTGGAAAAAGAAGAGCTTATGAATGCAGAGGGCGTCCTTGATTTTCAGGAGTATATCAAAAAAGAATTAAAAGCAGACAAAGATGTGGCCAGACTGGCAGAAGAATTATGGGAGAAAAATCCGGATATCATTCTGGTAAGTCAGGAAGTAGGATACGGCGTTGTCCCCATGGATGCTTTTGACCGGAAATACCGGGAAGCAGTGGGAAGAGTCTGTACGGATCTTGCATCAAAAAGCAAAAAGGTAATACGTGTAGTATGTGGAATTGGGACGGTGATCAAAAATGCTTAAACTTATTCTGGTTCGTCATGGGGAAACCCAGGGAAATAAGTTAAAAAGATATATAGGAAAAAGGACGGATGAGCCTCTTTGTCCGGAGGCTGGGAATATGCTGGCGCAGCTTGCTTATCCGGAGGTACAGGCAGTTTATGCAAGTCCTATGATCCGCTGTACCCAGACAGCAGGAATCCTTTTTCCCGGAAAAAAGCTGAATATTATTGATGAGCTTGCAGAATGTGATTTTGGAGAATTTGAAAATAAAAATTATCAGGAACTGGACGGAAATGAACATTACCAGTCCTGGATCGATTCTGGCGGACTTCTGCCATTTCCGGGAGGAGAGAGCAGAGAGGAATTTAAAAGACGCAATGTGACCGGCTTCCAGAAAGCTGTAAATGGTTGTCTCCGTAATGGGATTTCTTTGGCAGCACTTGTGGTACATGGCGGTACGATCATGAATGTTATGGAAGAATATGCAGACGAAGACCGCTCTTTTTATGACTGGCATGTGCAGAATGGCAAAGGCTATGAGGTGGAAATTGATCCTGAATTATGGAAAAAGGGCCGGAAATTTTTGCATGTGATCCGGGAGTTATAAAGATACATATACGAATAATGTAGATGGAAAATCAGCTATGGAATAGAGCTTGTTTGAAAAATCCATTAATAGAGAGAACAAGGCAGTTTGTTTAATTGACAGACTGCCTTGTTTTCATGTTTATGCAGACTGCGGGCAAAATCTCCCTCGAATTGTGACGTACAGCTTGTAGAAAGCATTTTTCAAACATGCCCTAGAGCCTGTTTTGGTTGTGATCAGTTAGTTTGTTTAAACAAAAATTTTGAGAAAGCCAAAAATATTTTTAGATTTCCTATTGAAATTTATATGGGAATGTGTTACATTATCTGTATAAAATATCCTAAAAAATGTTGAATTGTGCTATTTGATTCAACAATTTTAACAAGTAAAGGAGGATGCCATATGCTTATTATTGGTAATGGAAGAATGATCACACGGGACGCATCCAAGGCATTTATAGAGAACGGTGCAGTTGCAATGGATGGTAACACCATAGTTATGGTGGGGACTACAGATGAGGTGAAGAAGGCATATCCGGATGGAGAATTTGTAGATGCCAGAGGCGGAGTTATCATGCCTGCATTTATCAATACCCATGAGCATATCTACAGCTCTTTTGCCAGAGGTCTGAGTATTAAAGGATATAATCCCAAGGGCTTTCTGGATATTCTGGATGGACAGTGGTGGACCATTGACCGTCATCTTACCCTGGAGCAGACCAGACTTTCTGCGATGGCTACTTACATCGACAGTATCCGGAATGGTGTAACGACTGTATTTGATCACCACGCAAGCTTTGGACATATTACCGGTTCCCTCAGTGCTATTGAATCAGCAGCTAAGGAGCTTGGTGTCCGTACCTGCCTTTGCTATGAAATTTCTGACCGTGACGGCATGGACAAGTCCAGAGAATCTGTAATGGAGAATGTGAACTTTATCAAACACGCACTTGCAGATGACAGCGACATGATCGCTGCTATGATGGGTATGCATGCATCTTTCACTATTTCCGATGAGACCATGGAATTGTGTAACGAACTGAAGCCAGACGGTGTTGGCTATCATATTCATGTTGCAGAGGGCATCTATGACCTTCATCAGTGTCTGAAGGAGCACAGTAAACGAATTGTAGACAGACTTTACGACTGGAATATTCTTGGGCCGAAGACGCTTTTGGGACATTGTATTTATATTAACGAGCATGAGATGGATTTAATTAAAGAGACTGACACTATGGTTGTCCACAATCCGGAATCCAATATGGGAAATGCCTGCGGATGTCCGCCTACCATGGAATTGGTACATAAGGGAATCGTTACAGGACTTGGAACTGATGGATACACCCACGATATGCTGGAATCCTGGAAGGTTGCCAATATCCTTCATAAGCATCATCTCTGCGATCCAAATGCTGCATGGGGTGAGGTTCCCAAGATGCTCTTTGAGAACAATGCAATCATTGCCAACCGCTACTTTAAGAAACCACTTGGTGTTCTGAAAGAGGGGGCAGCTGCCGATGTGATCGTAATGGATTACAACCCGCTTACACCTATGAGAGCAGACAATGTAAACGGACATCTTCTGTTTGGAACTACAGGACATGACGTTGTGACTACTGTATGTAACGGCAAGGTTCTTATGAAAGACAGGGAAGTGCTGGTTTGTGACGTAGATAAGGTTATGGCTGACTGCCGTCAGTCTGCACAGGAACTGGCTGACGATATTAACGGAGGAAAATAAATATGAGCGATATTATGACATGTATGCCTTTCGGGCAGCTGATGGACTGGGTCCTTCAGGAGAAAAAAGGGCAGGACACTGTATTTGGGGTACATCGCCCATACACAGCAGATCCGAAGAATGATATGACTATTTTTACCAGAAACCTGGAGACACCAGTGGGACCGGCAGCAGGTCCCCACACCCAGCTGGCACAGAATATCATTGCTTCTTATTATGCAGGAGCCCGTTTCTTTGAGCTGAAGACAGTTCAGAAGATGGATGGCGCAGAGCTTTCTGCATGCGTGAATAAACCTTGTATTCTTGCAGATGATGAGGGATATAACTGCGAATGGTCAACTGAGCTGACTGTTCCGGACGCGATGGGCGAGTACATCAAGGCATGGTTTATCCTTCATGTGATTGCAAAAGAATTCGGCCTGGGTGCACAGGATGGGTTCCAGTTTAATATTTCCGTAGGATATGATCTTGCAGGAATTAAGGGAGACAAGGTCAATACCTTTATTGACGGAATGATGGAAGCAAAGGACACTGTTATTTTCCAGGAATGCAGAAAATGGCTTTTGGACAATGCTGACAAGTTCCAGAATTTTACCAGAGAAGACATCGAAGCAATCCCGTCCAATGTCTGTAATTCTGCTACGATCTCCACACTGCATGGATGCCCTCCACAGGAGATTGAGAGCATTGCAAATTATCTGCTTACAGAGAAACATCTGAATACCTTTGTAAAATGCAATCCGACCCTTCTTGGCTATGATTTTGCAAGAAAGACCATGGATGAGATGGGATATGATTATATGGTATTCGGCGATTTCCATTTCAGAGACGACTTGCAGTATGAGGATGCAGTCCCCATGCTTACACGGCTGATGAAATTATCCGAAGGACTGGGCCTGGAATTTGGTGTAAAGATTACCAATACTTTCCCGGTTGACGTTACCCGAAATGAGCTTCCAAGTGAAGAAATGTACATGTCCGGTAAAGCTTTGTTCCCGCTGTCCATTTCCCTTGCAGCCAAACTTTCTGCTGAATTCGCAGGAAAACTTCGAATTTCCTATTCCGGAGGTGCAGATTATTACAATATTGACAAAATTGTGGGATGCGGCATCTGGCCGGTAACCATGGCTACCACCCTTTTGAAGACAGGAGGCTATCAGAGATTTACCCAGGTGGCAGATAAGGTGGAAGGAATCTGCCCGAAGAAATGGGAAGGAATCGATGTGGTTGCACTGAAGAAGCTGGCAGCAGATGCTATTACTGATGGGCATCATGTGAAGAACATTAAGCCGGTTCCGAACAGAAAGAGCACAAAAGAAGTTCCTCTTCTGGACTGCTTCTATGCACCATGTTCTGAAGGTTGTCCAATCCATCAGGATATTCCACAGTATGTAGCACTGACTGGTGAGGGGAAATATAAAGAAGCACTTGAAGTGATCCTTGAGAAAAATGCCCTGCCATTTATTACAGGCACCTTATGTGCACACAACTGTATGACCAAATGTACCCGTAATTTCTACGAAGAATCCGTAAATATCCGTGGCACCAAGCTGACAGCAGCAGAGCATGGCTATGAGCAGCTGATCGGTGAGATCAAGGCCGGCGAGCCAAACGGTAAGAAGGTCGCCGTAGTTGGTGGCGGTCCTGCTGGTATTGCAGCTGCTTACTTCCTTGCAAGAGAGGGCGCAGCAGTTACCATTTTTGAAAAAGAAGAGAAAGCTGGCGGCGTGATCCGTTACGTGATACCTGGATTCCGTATTGGTGACGCTGCTATTGACAAAGATATTTCTTTCATCCAGAAGATGGGTGTAGAGATCCGCACAAATACAGAGATCACTTCTGTGGCAGATCTGAAAGCACAGGGTTATGATGCTGTGATCCTGGCAATCGGAGCTGGCAAGCCTGGCACTTTGAAACTGGAAAAAGGTGAGACCGTTAACGCTCTGAAGTTCCTTCGTGATTTCAAGGCAAATGATGGTAAGCTGAATATTGGCAAAAATGTAGTTGTAATCGGCGGCGGAAACACTGCTATGGACACTGCAAGAGCTGCGAAACGCACAGAAGGCGTAGAGCATGTTTATCTTGTATACAGAAGAACCAAACGCTATATGCCAGCTGCAGAGGATGAGCTTCTGGAAGTTCTGGAGGAGGGCGTTGAGTTTAAGGAACTTCTTTCTCCGGTAAGTCTTGATGGCGGCAGACTGCTCTGCAAGAAGATGAAGCTTGGCCAGATGGATGCTTCCGGACGTGCAGGTGTAACCGAGACTGCAGATGTGGTAGAGGTTCCGGCTGACACCGTGATCGTAGCTGTTGGAGAAAAGATTGATACCGATTTCTACACTGCCAACCAGATCGCAGTAGATGAAAGAGGAAAAGCAAAGGTCAACGATAAGACTCTTGAAACCAGCGTGAGTGGTGTCTATGTTGCCGGAGACGGCGCCAGAGGCGCAGCAACCATCGTAGAGGGAATCCGGGATGCACAGCTGGCAGTGAAAGATATTCTTGGCAAAGAGATTACCAGAGATGCAGCTGTGACAGGTGATGTGAAAGACTGTTTCGAAAAGAAAGGTATCCTGAAGCACAGTAAAGAAGCGAAGACAGAGGAAGAGAGATGTCTTACCTGTAACAAAGTCTGTGAGAACTGTGTAGATGTATGCCCGAACCGTGCCAATATTTCCATCAAGGTTCCTGGAATGGCTATGAATCAGGTCATCCACGTAGATTATATGTGTAATGAGTGCGGTAACTGTAAGAGCTTCTGCCCATACGCAAGTGCACCATACAAGGATAAATTTACTCTGTTTGCAAATGAGAAAGACATGGCAGACAGTAAGAACGATGGTTTTGTTGTTCTGGATAAAGAGAATAAGACCTGTAAGGTCAGATTTGTAGGCCAGATTACAGACTGCAAGGCAGACGATCCGGCAGACAAACTGTATGACGGTTTGAAGAAGCTGATCTGTGCAGTGATCGATGATTATGGATATCTGATAACTAAATAAGGTAATAGAAAATACTGTCCACAGCTTTTTTAGGGCTGTGGACAGTGTCTATATTTTGACAGGCAGCGAGCCGAAGTATGTTCATGCATAAGATCTTGGTGACTGCTGCGATAATTTGGGAAACTTTCAGAATGTGTTTCTTATAGTTCACTGTGAAAGTTTAGGAGCGCAGTTAAAAGCATCTGACTTTCATGGGGGGTAGTAGAAAGGAGAGTCCAACATGGCAGTATTTACAGTCAATGGCCAGAGGGTAGAGACGAAAAAAAATCAAAAGCTGCTCAGATTTCTCCGTGATGAGTTACATCTGACTTCTGTAAAAGATGGTTGTAGTGAGGGTGCCTGTGGAGCCTGTACAGTGATTATCGATGGCAGAACCTGTAAGGCCTGTGTGCCGGATACAGATCTGCTGGATGGCAGAAATATCATTACAGTAGAAGGTCTGACAGAATGGGAAGAAAAGGTATATACGTATGCATACGGAAAGGCTGGTGCCGTACAGTGCGGCTTTTGCATTCCTGGCATGGTAATGTGCACGAAAGCTCTTCTGGATGTGAATAAAGAGCCCACTGATGAAGAAATCAAATATGCCTTGCGTAACAATTATTGCCGTTGCACCGGGTATGTAAAAATTATAGATGCAGTACGGATCGCGGCTAAAGTTATGCAGGAGGGGACACTTCCGGAAGAAATTAACAACGACTGGCATATTGGCTCCCGCGTAGCAAGAATCGATGTTGGGGAAAAGGTTCTTGGTACCGGAAAATATCCAGACGATTTTTATCTGGATGGTATGCTTTATGGATCAGCTCTGAGAAGTAAATATCCGCGTGCAAGAGTGCTTTCCATTGATAAGACCAAAGCGCTGGCACTTCCTGGGGTAGAGGCGGTTGTTACGGCAGAAGACATTCCAGGAGAGAATAAAATCGGACATTTAAAGCATGATCAGTATACCCTGATTCCCATAGGAGGGATTACCCATTATCTGGGAGATGCCATTGCACTTGTGGCAGCCCGGGATAAAGAGACTGCGGATAAGGCAGCGAAGCTGATCCAGGTTGAGTATAAGGTGCTTCCTCACATTCATACGATTGAAGAGGCAGCGAAACCAGATGCACCAAAGGTATTTGATGAGGAAGAGAACAATATCTGTGCATATAAACATATCAGCCGGGGAAATGCAGCAGAGGCTATAAAAAATTCCAAATATGTGATTTCCCATCATTTTGAGACACCATGGACGGAACACGCATTTCTGGAACCGGAATGTGCTGTGTCTTTTTATGATGAAGACGGAGATGTTTTTGTATATTCCACAGACCAGTCAGCACATCAGACTCTGCACGAATGCAGCTTAGTTCTTGGTACAGACAAAGTAAAGGTACAAAATGCGCTGGTAGGCGGCGGATTTGGCGGTAAGGAAGACATGACTGTGCAGCATTTAAGTGCGCTTCTTACTTATGTGACGAAGAAACCGGTTAAGATGAAGCTTACAAGAGCAGAATCCCTGCTGGTTCATCCTAAGCGCCATCCTTTTTATATGGATATGACCATGGGCTGTGATGAAAATGGAAATATCATGGGAGTAAAGGCAAAGGTTGCCGCGGATACAGGTGCATTCGCATCTCTTGGCGGTCCGGTTCTGGAGCGCGCATGTACCCATGCAGCAGGTCCTTATCACTACGAAAACTTTGAAATTGAGGGAACGGCTTACTATACCAATAATCCGCCGGCAGGAGCATTTCGCGGATTTGGAGTTACCCAGACCTGTTTTGCTACAGAGACACTTCTAAATATGATGGCAGATAAGGTGGGAATCACTCCCTGGGAAATTCGTTACCGCAATGCGATCCGGCCCTGGGAGACGCTTCCAAATGGTCAGATTGTTGACGATTCTACAGGTCTTGTGGAGACCTTAGAAGCGGTACAGCCGAAATATGAAGCTGCGTTGGCAGCAGGAAAAGCGGTGGGCATTGGCTGCGCCATGAAGAATGCAGGGGTTGGTGTTGGAATTCCAGACACTGGCCGCGTGAAACTGATTTATGAAGAGGATAAGAAGCTTCACATCTACTCAGGAGCTTCCTGCATTGGACAAGGGCTTGGCACAGTACTGACCCAGATGATCGTAAGTAATACAGATATAAAAAGAGAGGATATCATTTACGAGCGCAGCAATACCTGGATTTCACCAGATTCCGGAACTACATCCGGTTCCAGACAGACATTGATCACCGGTGAGGCCTGCAGAAGAGCCTGTGAGAAATTGATGGAGGATAAAAAAGCAGGATTAAGCGTAGAAGATATGATCGGTAAGGTTTATTATGCAGAATATCTTGCGAAGACCGATCCTCTTGGTGCAAATGTGCCCAATCCGGTTTCCCATGTTGCTTATGGATATGCTACCCAGGTTTGTATTTTGGATTCCAAGACAGGCAAGATAGAAGAGATAGTTGCTGCTCATGATGTGGGAAAAGCGGTAAATCCTTTGTCCTGTGAGGGGCAGATCGAGGGTGGTGTGGTAATGTCCATAGGATTTGCCCTGCGGGAAAAATATCCCATTGATGAGAACTGTAAACCTATTTCCAAGTATGGTTCTTTAGGCCTTTTCCGTGCACATGAGATTCCGAAGATCGATGCCATTGTTATCGACAAGCCAGGCCTTAAGGTTGCCTGCGGTGCTATTGGTATTGGAGAAATTACATCCATTCCCACAGCACCCGCAATAGCAGATGCCTATTTCCGAAGAGATGGTGTAAGGCGTTACAGCCTTCCTCTTAGCGAAACACCATATGAAAGGAAGGGATGAGAGATGGCAGTAAAGAAGAAATTTCCGTATCGGTCAGCTGTTGTGGCATGTAATGGGGGGTGCAGGGTTACAGCAGGGGACAATGGATGCAAAGATGGATGTATTGGCTGTGGAGCCTGTGTGGAGAAATGTAAATTTGGCGCCATTTCCCTGAATGAGTATGGAGTGGCGGAAATAGATGAAGAAAAATGCATCGGCTGCGGGTCATGTGGGAAGGTATGTCCACAGCAGATTATTCATGTCCATGAATGTGCCAATTGGATCGTAGTAAAATGCTCAAATAAGAGTAAAGGGGCAGAGGCAAAAAAACAGTGTGAAGTCAGCTGTATTGGCTGTGGAATCTGCGAGAAGACCTGTACGGCCGGGGCAATCCGGGTTACAGATAACTGTGCAGTGATAGAAGAGTCTGTCTGCCTAAGCTGTGGAATGTGCGCAGTGAAGTGTCCAAGACATGCGATTTACGATCTGCGGGGGATTTATACTGCGAAAAATTAGAGAAGCGATTATGGCAGTTACGCAATATTCCATGGCGAAATATACCGCAAAGCAGGGAATGAAGATTGCGGGAATGATTTTCCAGATATGCTCCAGGCTGATAGAACTTCGAATTTGCAGAAATTTCAAAATTATACAGATAAAACAACTAAATTATTTATAAAATTATTGCAAAACATCGGTGAAATATGATACAATAATTTTGCATTGAAAGAATATTTTGTACAATATTTTTTAGGTTGAGACGGAAAGAGAAGAAGCATAAGGGGCCGACGATCAGTTCAAAGAAGAACCGTAAACTTGTTTTTTGAACGGCGTCGGCCATTCCTTTATGAGGGGGTAAAGGGCGGATTGGAGGCATCCGCTGCAAAAAATATAAAGAAGGTGAAGCATATGATTGGAAAGAGTGTTCCAAGAGTAGACGCTTATGAGAAAGTGACAGGACGTGCGAAATTTACAGATGACCTGATTCTGAATAAGTGTCTGGTAGCCAGGGTTTATCATGCAAAGATCGGAAACGGCGTGGTAAAATCCATTGATACCAGCGAAGCAGAGGCTCTGGACGGCGTAGTAAAGGTAGTTACCTTTAAGGACGTACCGAATCATTGTTATCCCACCCCAGGACATCCCTGGTCCGTGGAGCTTGCTCATCAGGATGTGGCAGATCGTAATCTGCTCACCGGACGAGTACGGTATTATGGCGATGATATTGCAGCTGTAGTAGCTGAGGATGAAGTGACAGCTTCCAGGGCATTGAAGCTGATCAAAGTAGAATATGAGGAATATCCGGTGGTCGTGAGCCCGAAGATTTCCATGCGTGGAACGGAGCATCCCATTCATCTTGACAAGAAAGATAACATTCTGGCAAGATCCAGCTTTGCGATCGGAGATGTGGACAGCGCAATGGAGAAGGCTGCCGTGAAGCTGAAAAGAAGCTATAAGACACCTATTGTCCAGCACTGCCATATTGAGAATAATATTTCTTACGCCTATATGGAAAAGGGCAGGGTCGTGGTGGTTTCTTCCACACAGATTCCCCATATTGTTCGCCGTATTGTTGGCCAGGCACTTGGAATCCCCTGGGGGCAGGTACGTGTGATCAAGCCTTATGTAGGCGGTGGTTTCGGCAACAAGCAGGAGGTGCTTTATGAACCTCTGAATGCATTTCTCACCATGCAGGTGGGCGGTCGTCCTGTGAAGATTGAGCTTACACGCGAGGAGACCTTTACCAATACCAGAACCCGTCACTCCATTGAATATGACATGGAAGCAGGCGTGGATGAAGAAGGACATCTTCTTGCAAAAGAGATGACTACCTATTCCAATCAGGGAGCTTATGCATCCCATGGACATGCCATAGCAGCCAATGGTCTGACGGCCAGCAGACTTCAGTATGCATGCCCAAATATCCGAGGGGAAGCTTATACCGTCTATACCAACTGTCCTACAGCAGGGGCGATGAGAGGATATGGTATTCCTCAGGTTTGCTTTGCTACGGAGAGCTTTATGGATGATATTGCTTATGAAATCGGTATGGATCCGCTGGAATTCCGCAGAAAAAATCTGATCCATGGCTATTATGAAGATGCCTATCTGAAGCCAATCGCAGCGAATACCAACGGTATTTTTGAGTGCCTGGAAAAAGGAGCAGAGTATATTCACTGGGATGAGAAACGGAAAGCATATCAGAACCAGACTGGCGATATCCGGCGTGGAGTTGGTATGGCACTGTTTTCCTATAAGACTGGTGTATGGCCAATTTCTCTGGAGATTGCAGGTGCAAGGCTGTCTCTGAATCAGGATGGAAGTGTACAGCTGCAGGTTGGTGCTACAGAGATTGGACAGGGCGCGGATACTGTATTTTCCCAGATGGCAGCAGAGACCTTACATATGGATATTTCCAGGGTACATATTGTAACCCAGCAGGATACAGATGTGACGCCTTTTGATACAGGTGCGTATGCTTCCAGACAGTCCTTTGTCACCGGTACAGCTGTGAAGGAATGTGCGCAGCAGCTGAAGCAGAAGATCTTAGAATATGCCAGAACACTGGTCCCAGGTAATGTGGACCGGCTGGAACTGGAGGATGGCTATATTCTGGCAGATGGCAAGCCTGCGATTTCCCTTGAGGATCTGGCTATGGAGAGCTATTACAGTCTGAGTAATTCTTCTGTCCTTACAGCAGAGGTTTCCAGACAGGTGAAGAAGAATACAGTTGCCAGCGGCTGTTGTTTTGCGGAAGTAGAAGTAGATATGAAACTTGGCAAGATCAAGGTTCTGGATATTGTGAATGTTCATGACAGTGGAACCCTTTTGAATCCGCAGCTTGCAGCAATGCAGGTTCATGGCGGCATGTTTATGGGAATCGGTTATGGAGTTTCTGAGCAGCTTCTTATTGATGAGAAAACAGGAAGACCATTAAATGGGACTTTGCTGGATTATAAAATGATGACAATGATGGATACTCCGGATCTGACCGCTGAGTTTGTAGAACTGAACGATCCAATGGGACCATATGGAAATAAAGCCCTTGGCGAGCCTCCTGCAATTCCAAGTGCACCGGCCATCCGGAATGCTGTGCTTCATGCAACTGGCATCGGCTTTTCTGAGATTCCTCTGACACCGCAAAGACTGATAGACGGTTTTACAAAGGCCGGACTGATCTGAGAAAGGGGGCATGAGGAATGTACGATATTGAAAATTATTATAATGCAGAGACCATTAAGGAAGCGGTAACTCTTCTGAAGGAGCATCCGGATGCAAGGGTGATTTCCGGGGGAAGTGATGTGCTGATCAAGATCCGTGAGGGCAAAATGGCCGGTACATCATTAGTGAGCATTCGTGATATTAAGGAAATCAAGGGAATCCGGCTGATGGATTCTGGTGATATTTATATTGGTGCAGGAACTACTTTTTCCCATGTGACCAATGATCCGGTGATTCAGAAGCTGATTCCGGTTCTGGGGGAAGCAGTAGATCAGGTTGGTGGACCCCAAGTCCGCAATATTGGTACTATTGGCGGAAATGTCTGTAATGGTGCGGTCAGTGCGGACAGTGCACCTACACTTTTTTCACTGAATGCCATGTTGCGGATCGCAGATGGAACTGGTGGACGGATGGTTCCCATCAGGGATTTTTATCTGGGACCTGGTAAGGTGGATCTGCATCAGGGAGATGTGCTCACCCACATTGTGATCCCTGGGAAGGATTATCAGGGATATCATGGATTTTATATTAAGTATTCCATGCGAAATGCAATGGATATTGCGACCCTGAGCTGTAGTGTAGTCAGCAGAATCAATCCTCTGAAAAAGGTTCTAGAGGATGTAAGGATCACCTTTGGTGTAGCTGCACCCGTGCCGTATCGGTGTGAGAAGACGGAAGAGGCGCTGAGGGGCATGAAAATTGGCGAGGAGCTTTACCAGAAGGTGGAAGAGCTGGTAAGGGAAGAAATCAATCCCAGAGATTCCTGGCGTGCTTCTAAGGCGTTCCGACTGCAGATTGGCGGAGAAATCGCGAAACGCGCGCTGAAGGAGAGTGTTCGCAGGGGAATGGTGACGGGAGTTGTAGTGCCGGATGTCCGGACAACTTCAGGCGAAAATATAAGTTCAAATGGAAAAATTTATCCTTCATCTGATGCGGAGAATGTAACAGGAGGTGAGCAGTCATGAAAAAGGATATGCGGCTGGTACAGTGTATCGTAAACGGAAAAGAGGTAGCTGAGTATGTGGATGTGAGAGAATCCCTTCTTGACATGCTGCGAAACCGCCTTGGGCTTACCTCTGTGAAGAAAGGCTGTGAAGTAGGTGAATGCGGTGCCTGCACTGTGATCATTGACGGCGAGACCATTGACTCCTGTATTTATCTGGCAGTCTGGGCTGAGGGAAAGAATATCCGCACCCTGGAAGGTCTTGAGAAAAACGGCGAACTTACCAGGATTCAGGAAGCTTTTATTGAGGAAGGCGCTATCCAGTGCGGATTCTGCACACCAGGCTTTGTTATGTCTGCCACAGTGCTTCTTGAGCGGGGCGAGAAGCTTACGAGAGATGCCATCCGCAAGCATATGGCAGGAAATCTTTGCCGCTGTACAGGGTATGAGAATATTGTGAATGCAGTGGAGAAGGTGAATAAGGAGAATATGACAGCTGAGGGTAAATAATTTAAGTGCTGTTGTTACTGTTTACTGGTGGCATTCCGCGTGCTGTTTTTTGTGAACGTAGTTCACAGAAAACCCGAGAAGTGCGGCACAGAAATCATGCGAATGCATGATTTCTGTGCATCGTGAAGCATGTTGCTGTGAACGGAGTGAACAGTAATCTACTGTTTGTGGGTTCTATATTAAAAATGTATTTTATACTATACTGTAAATGGGAAAAGTGTTATAATATTAATTGCAACACAATATTGTTATGAAATTGATTAAATCAAATGAAAAAACGATTAGCATGTAGCAATATTGTTATAATACAAAAATATCAGAGGGCGGGGACTTCCCCGCCTTTTCTAAAATATTAAAAATGGGCAGGAAAAAAATATGAGTGACAAGTGTATAATAGTCCGCGGCGGCGGAGACCTGGCAAGCGGCGTGATCCACAGACTGCATCGCTGTGGCTATCGTGTACTGATCTTAGAATGTGAAAAACCAAGTGCGATCCGCAGAAAGGTAGCGTTTTGCGAAGCTGTGTATGATGGGACAGCAGCAGTAGAAGGGATTCTTTGCAGAAGAATAGATTCTCTGGAAGAATGCGAGCAAGTCTGGCAAGCAGGGGAAATTCCACTTATGGTCGATCCGGCAGGCGATTGTATGATTGAACTTTCTGCGCAAGGCAAGGTAGCTGCTCTGGTAGATGCAATTCTTGCAAAGAGAAATCTTGGAACTTCAAGAAATATGGCACCTCTTACCATTGGTCTGGGACCAGGCTTTTTTGCCGGGGAAGACGTGGATTACGTTGTGGAAACCATGCGAGGTCACGATCTTGCCAGAATCATTACTGAGGGTCCGGCAATTCCAAATACGGGTGTCCCCGGAATGGTAGGCGGTGTCAGTAAAGAACGTGTGATCCACTCCCCGGGTGTCGGCAGAATCCATAATATGGCCCATATTGCCGATATTGTAGAGAAAGGACAGATTCTTGCCTACGTGGGAGAAACCCCTGTAGAAGCCTCTATAACAGGCGTATTAAGGGGAATTATAAAGGAAGGCTACAATGTTCCTGTTGGAATGAAAATCGCCGATATTGATCCCAGAAAAGAGGAGAAGAAGAACTGCTTTACCATTTCGGATAAGGCCAGATGTATTGCTGGAAGTGTGGTGGAGATTTTGCTCAGTGAGGGTGTATTGCCAAATACGCTCTAGATCCTGTTTGGTCACATTGCATTTATTAACATGTTTTGGCTTGGGGAATGTTATGAAGCCTATGTACTTTTTATAGAATTGTTTTTTAAGGTTACGAAGTCAGGCAAAGAATCATTGCATGAAAATAATTGGCGTGAAGGAGGTCAGGATGAAAAGATACGGTTATTTTCTGGACTTATTAAAACTTGATATAGAGAAATACCCAGTGATCGCTGTAGTCGGTGGTGGTGGAAAGACAAGTCTGATTTACCGTCTGAATGAAGAATTACAGGCTTTGGGTAAAAAAGTGATTATTTCCACAACTACCCATATGGCATATGATCCCATGCTGCCTCTGGTAAAGAGTACTGATCTTGAGCAAGTCTCGGAAATATTGAAAGAACACGGTTTTGCAGCAGTTGCCGATATTGAAGAAACTTCTGGAAAAATGTGTGCCATAGAGGAAACAGCATTGAAGAAACTGGTTCCTTTTTGTGATGTTATGCTGATCGAAGCAGACGGAGCGAAACGAAAACCCTTGAAGGTTCCTGCTGACTGGGAACCGGCAATTCCTGATTTTGCAGACGTAGTAGTAAGTGTGATCGGTCTGGACTGTCTTGGCAAACCCATCTGTGAGACCGCCCACCGTGCCGAATACACCAGCTCTTTTCTTGAAAAAAATCTGGAAGCACCTGTTACCGAAGAAGACATAGAAAAAATAGCAACCTCTGTTCACGGTTTGTATAAAAATGTAGACCATAAAGTTTACCGTGTATATTTAAATAAAGCAGACGTATTGCACGATTCTTCTCCGGCAGAGCATATAGTAGAAGACCTGGCGAAGCAAGGCACAATAGCCGCATATGGCAGTTTAAGAGAGGCAGAAAAATTATGAAGATTGCATTGATTATGCTGGCAGCTGGAAACAGCCGTCGGTTTGGAAGAAATAAGCTTTTATATGAGATCGAAGGGAAGCCTATGTACCGGCATATTCTGGAGAAACTGCTGATCGTGGCAGAATGGCTTGAAGAAACAGAGTGTATTGAAAAAGTGGAATGCGGTGAACATTTGGAAAAGCAGAATGAGGAAGGCTATAAAGAAGAACATATAGAATGCAATAAAGTAATTGCACCTCTTGGTGAAATAAAGGGGAAATTATTTAAACAGAGAGAGTGTTATAAAAGAATAACAGTAGTCACCCAGTACGAAGAAATAGAGCAGGCCGCAAGATCCCTGGGTGTAAACGTATACATCAACCCTCATCCGGACGAGGGAATCTCCTCCTCCCTGAAAATCGGCTTAAAAGCCAACTTAGACGTTGATGCCTGCCTTTTTACCGTTTCCGACCAGCCCTGGCTCACCATCGCCACAATTCGCCAGCTCATCACCCTCCTAAAAACATCAGGCAAAGGAATCGCCTGTGTCTCCTGCGAAGGAAAACTTGGAAACCCCTGCATTTTTACAAAAAAATATTACGACTCCCTGCTCTCCATTAACGGAGATAAAGGTGGTAAAGCTGTGATAACTGCACATAGAGATGATACGGTTGTTTTGAAGGTGAATGATGTGAAGGAACTTACTGATATGGATGTTAAATTGTAAAGAACGCTCTCTTTAAAAGCTATTGTCTAATATATGACATTTCAGAAAAAATGAGCAAAAGTATGGAATCTTTTATACACGGAAGCAGTTGAAAACGATATTTGAATATAAAATGTGGGATTTTGTTGTATTTTGTGAATTTGTGTGAGATTCCAGCCAGAAATTACTTGTAATTATGATAAAAACAAGGTATACTAATGGAAAAGAAAGCAGTCGGGAGAAGTGTTTTTATTTCTGCTTGCAAGAAGAGTTCCGTGGGTGTTTTACGTGAACAGAGTGAGCAGTACCCCATTTTCCCGTCTTACAAGGAGGATAAAATGGCAGATAACTATGATGGCATGGCAGTTGGGGTGTTTGAACTGGATAACCTGGTAGCCTGCTTTGTGGCTCTTGATGCAGCATCCAAGGCTGCAAATGTAAAGATCCAGAGCGTAGAGAGAAACCGACTGAAAAGTGGAGCCTGTGTAAAAATGCGCGGCAGTGTTTCCGATGTAAATGCAGCTATGGAAGTGGCATTGGAGACTGCGAAGCCCCTTGGTAAAATCGTTTCCCATACGGTAATTGCATCCCCCACAGCAGACACGGAAACAGCACTTAAGATGACCATTAACAAATAGAACATGTCAGGAGGAAATAGAAGATGTCTTATGGAGCATTAGGATTGGTAGAGGTTCTGGGAAGCTGCAATGCAGTAGTTGTCCTTGACCAGATGCTGAAAACATCAGATGTAGAATTCCGTACCTGGCATACCAAGTGCGGAGGTCATGCAACTGTATTTTTAAGCGGTGATGTAGCCGCAGTGAAGGCTGCGGTAGATGCGGTGAAAGAGAATCCGCCTTGTGAAATCGTGGCAGCAGCCGTGATTTCAGCACCATCAGAAGAAACATCGCGACTGGTGGAAGAAGAGGAAGAGAAACATCATAAATGATTTTTCAAACACGCTCTGGCGTATAAAAAGGGTATGGTGTAAACCATACCCTGCTAAATAATCTAAGTGAACTTTGAGGTCAAATTTCTATTATTGGTGACTCTATCAGTCCCAAACACTTCTTACAAATGAATCTGTGTCCCCGTCTTTCCCATAATACCATCTTTGGCTTTTTCCAACAGGGTGATCATAGCTGTACGGCCGGTGCCGGAGCTTGCAAAGTCTACGCAGGCCTGAACCTTCGGCAGCATAGATCCAGCGGCAAACTGGCCTTCTTCAATGTATTTTCTGGCCTGGGAAACAGTAAGATCGTCCAGCCATTTCTCATTTTCTTTGCCAAAATTAACGGCAACTTTTTCCACAGCCGTCAGAATGATCAGCATATCTGCATCCAGCTGCTTTGCAAGCAGGCAGCTTGCGAAATCTTTGTCAATGACTGCGGAAGCACCTTTTAGATGGTGGCCTTCTAAGGTTACCGGGATTCCGCCCCCGCCACAGCAGATGACGATCTTGTTGGCATCTACAAGGCTGTTGATGGCATCCTGCTCTACGATTTCCACTGGCTTTGGAGAAGCAACCACACGGCGGTAGCCGCGGCCTGCGTCTTCTTTCATAACATGCCCGTAGGCTTTTGCCTGGAAATCAGCTTCTTCCTTGGTAAGGAATTTACCAATTGGTTTGCTTGGATTTTCAAATGCAGGATCCTCAGGATCTACACGAACCTGTGTGACAACGGTGACAACCGGTGTACGCATGAAGCCACGTTTGCGAAGCTCTTCACGGAGCGCGTTCTGAAGGTCATAGCCAATGTAAGCCTGGCTCATAGCTACACAGACAGAGAGCGGAGTGTTTGGCTGTGCCTGATCTTCGTGGGTAAGCGCAGTCATGGCGTTGTTGATCATACCTACCTGTGGTCCGTTTCCGTGAACCACAACTACCTGGTGACCTTCCTCAATAAGGTCGCAGAGCGCCTTTGCAGTAGATTTTACTGCTATCATCTGTTCTGGAAGTGTATTTCCAAGTGCGTTGCCGCCAAGGGCAACCACGATACGTTTTCTTTTATATATCATAAAAACCTCCTCTGATAAATATTTAGGAAGGAGTAAACCAGAGTTTGTTAAAAAAAATCATTCCTGCGAATTGCGATTAATATTCCGCAGAAAGCCTGTGTGGGCGATACTCTAATATAACCACTTCTATAAATATTATCGTAAACAATCTATAAAATAGCAATTTGATAGTTACTGGTCGCGGAGTGAACAGTAACATTTGATATACTAAAAATATATCAAGTATAAGAAATACCATCAAAAATGAGAACAAAAAAGGGCTGTATTCCTACAGCCCCCTGAAAAGCATTATTCCATAATTCTCGGAGCAGCCTTTACTTCCAGTTTTTTCAGGATATCCTGTGGGTTTTCAAATTTGGAGAGCATGATCATTGCTGCAATTACATATGGTTTGAAGCTTGCTTCTTTATAAAGCGGGATACGGTAACGGTCAAATACGCTTGCATCAACCTCACCGGTCTCACAGCTTACGCCTGTAATATCAGCTGGCAGACAGTGCAGGTAAAGCGCTTTTCCGTCCTTGGTAGTCTTCATAAGTTCTTCTGTGCAAGCCCAGTCTTTGTGCTCTGCGTTCTGAGCAAGAAGCTCTTTCTCCAGTTTATCGATTCCGTCGAAGTCGCCTTCACCATAGAGATTGGTACGTTTTTCCATTGCTGCAAATGGAGCCCAGCTCTTTGGATAAACGATATCAGCATCTTTGAATGCTTCTTCCATGCTGTTTGTCTTTGTGAAAGAACCGCCGGACTTCTCAGCATTTTTCTTAGCAATTTCCTCAACCTCTGGCATTACATCGTATCCTTCCGGATGCGCCAGAACAACGTCCATACCGAAACGTGTCATAAGTCCGATGACACCCTGTGGAACGGAGAGTGGTTTACCATAGGAAGGAGAGTAAGCCCATGTCATAGCAAGCTTTTTGCCTTTCAGATTCTCGACACCGCCGAATTCGTGGATGATGTGAAGCATATCTGCCATACACTGAGTAGGATGATCAACGTCACACTGAAGGTTTACAAGAGTAGGTCTCTGCTCAAGAATGCCATCTTTATTTCCTTCTGTTACAGCATCCATAAAATCTTTCTGATAAGTATGTCCCTTACCGATGTACATATCATCACGGATACCGATTACATCAGCCATGAAAGATACCATGTTGGCTGTCTCACGAACGGTCTCACCGTGTGCAATCTGGGATTTCTTCTCGTCCAGATCCTGTACCTCAAGTCCAAGAAGGTTGCAGGCAGAAGCGAAGGAGAAACGGGTACGTGTGGAGTTGTCACGGAAAATGGAGATTCCAAGACCACTCTCGAATACTTTCGTGGAGATATTGTGCTCTCTCATGAAGCGGAGAGCGTCAGCAACTGTGAAAACAGCCTCCAGTTCCTCATCTGTTTTATCCCATGTCCAGAAGAAGTCGTTGTTGTACATTTCTTTGAAGTTAAGGCTGTTAAGCTTGTCGATGTAATCCTGTAATGTTTTCATGAATTTTCTCCTTATATAAATAAAATTTATCTGGTACAGAGAATATTAAGGAACCGTTATATTGATTGGTCTGATTTTTCAATACTGGGTCAATATCGCAGATACTTAATTTTCGCTGTACTGGTTAATTGTGAAAAGTACTATGTGTAAAGTGGAGGTATGGAGCAGACACATTGTAACAGCTGTCTGCTCCAAGGGTGTGCAGCTTGCGGAAAAGCGTTTGGGGCACACGTATAACCTCATGGCAGTTTATAATTTCTGATAACGATTCACAGGTACTGTTACGCAAGGTGTGTAGCTCTGAACGTGCGGAACAGTTGCAGTTTCTGTAGTTCTGATAAACAGGTATTTCCGGATTATTTACAGTAAGCAGTAGGAAGCGCTGCGTAAACAGCTGCACATCTTACCAGATCATCTTTCCATGTTTTCTCGTTTGGAGCGTGAGCCTGTGCCTCTGCGCCAGGTCCAAATCCGATACATGGGATTCCGTTACGTCCCATAATGGAAACACCGTTGGTAGAGAATGTCCACTTGTCGGTAAGAGGACGGACTTTTCTCATGGCTTCTGTCTCAGCATTGCCCATACGCTCTGTGCCATACAGATTGTGGTAAGCTTCCTCAAGAGCAGAAGTAACCTTGTGATCCTTCGGGATTACCCATGTTGGGAAATAGCACTCGATTGGATATACCAGCTCTGTCCAGGATGGACGGGAGTACTCATACATGGAAACCTTAACATCATCTCCATACTTCTTGACAGATGGAAGTGCGCGGATCTCATCCAGGCAGCTCTCCCAGGTCTCTCCTGCTGTCATACGACGGTCAAGGGAAACGGCACAGGAGTCAGCAACTGCACAACGGCTTGGGGATGTGAAGAAAATCTCAGAAGTAGTAACAGTACCTCTTCCAAGGAAGTTTGCTTCTTCCCATTCCGGGTTGTATTTCTTATCCAGCATTTTTACAAGACCTTTGATCTCGGTCTCATCTGCAGCATCATTTTCATTTAATGCACGAACATCCTGAAGGATGTCAGCCATCTTATAGATCGCGTTGTCGCCACGCTCAGGAGCGGAACCATGGCAGGAAACACCTTTTACATCAATACGGATCTCCATACGTCCGCGCTGTCCACGATAGATGCCGCCATCTGTAGGCTCTGTGGAAACAACAAATTCCGGACGAACCTTATCTTCGTTGATGATGTACTGCCAGCAAAGACCATCGCAGTCCTCTTCCTGAACAGTTCCTGTAACAACAACCTGATATTTGTCATTAAGAAGACCAAGATCTTTCATGATCTTAGCACCGTAAACAGCAGATACGATACCACCCATCTGATCAGAAGTTCCACGTCCGCCGATCTCTGTCTCAGTTTCGAAACCTTCGTATGGATCAAATTCCCAGTTGTCTCTGTTTCCGATACCAACAGTATCAATATGTGCATCAAAGCCAATCAGAGTGCTTCCGGTTCCCATGTAACCAAGAATATTTCCCATAGGATCCACTACGACTTTATCAAAACCAAGCTTCTCCATCTCTTCTTTAATACGCATTACATGATCTTTTTCGCCGCAGCTCTCGCCTGGAAAATGAACCAGTTCACGAAGAAATTTGGTCATATCTGCTTCATAATTCTGTGCAGCTTCTTTGATTTTGTTATAATCCATAACTTTTTACCTCCGTTTTTTGTAAAAAAGTATCATATTGTTATAAAAAATTATTCGCTTAATGATTCGTTTGTTCCGTATAAGCCATCCCATACGATCTCACGGTAACGAACAGGATCTGTATCACCTTCTGTGGAGATTACCAGAATGTTGGAATTCTCATCCAGCTTCAGGGCCTCTTTCAGATCTTTGGCATCTTCGTCATGAAGCGCTGTATATGCAAGCCCCAGCGGAACAGAACCGGATTCACCAGATATGATGTGTGGATCGTTTTCAAGAGGATTGGCATAAATACGTGTTGCCTTGGCACTCATCCAGTCTGGGCAGGATGCGAAGACGGTTACATGATTCTTTAGGATGTCCCATCCGATGGTATTTCCCTCGCCGCATGCAAGACCTGCCATAATGGTCTGAAGATCACCGGTTACATTTACCAGATTGCCGTCGGCCTGAACAGCAGAGCGATAGAGGCAGTCGGCAGCACTTGCTTCGCAGACAACCATTACCGGAGGATTTTCTTTATATTTGTGGGCAAAATACCCTACAACTGCACCTGCCAGAGAACCAACACCTGCCTGTACAAATACGTGTGTCGGGCGGTCAACACCGTTCTCCTTAAGCTGTTTATCGGCTTCCAGTACCAGAGTGCCGTATCCCTGCATGATCCAGGATGGAATCTCCTCATAGCCGGCCCATGCAGTATCCTGAACGATGATGCCATGTTCTGTCTTAGCTGCTTCTGCGGCAGCCATTCTTACGCAGTCATCATAATTTACTTCTTCGATGGTTACTTCGGCGCCTTCCTTGGCGATGTTGTCAAAACGTGTCTTAGTGGTTCCTTTAGGCATTCTGACTACGGCTTTTTGTCCAAGGCGTTTAGCAGCCCATGCAACGCCGCGACCGTGGTTTCCATCTGTAGCAGTGAAGAAAGTAGCCTGTCCGAATTCTTCTCTTAATTTATCAGAAGAGAGAACATTGTAAGGAAGCTGGCTGATATCGCGGCCGAGTTCCTTCGCTATGTAACGTCCCATTGCATAAGAGCCTCCAAGAACCTTAAAGGCGTTTAATCCGAAACGATAGGATTCATCTTTGCAGTAGATGCCCTTTACTCCAAGATAGGAAGCAAGAGCGGAAAGCTTCTGCAGTGGTGTTACGGAGTACTGGGGGAAACTTTTGTGGAATTCATTTGCTTTGGTTACGTTTTCTTCGGACATCAGGTCCAGGAATTTATCATCAGATCCCGGAACATGATTGACCGTCCATTTCAGTCCGTCTGTCATGGTGAAAACCTCCTTCGTGGTTTTAGTTATTAGAGTACATCTTAACTACATTTTTGTTTTCCTTATAAGTATAATAACATAAATAAATCAATTTGCAATAGAAAAATACAAAAAAATTTAGCTTTCTCAAAAAATATTTAGTCTAATTGCAAGAGCCTTCTGATTGTGGTAAAATATAGGGTATGGCATTTGAAAAAAGCCGAAGAAAAATAATGAAAATACTTTTGAACCGGATGTATGGAGCGTGCAGATTGCTGAAATGATTTTTCAAACACGCTACGGGAAAGGAGCAAGATTTTATGGCAGTATTTCGTGCATTTAAAGCACTTAGACCTACAGAGGGAAAGGCAGCAGCAGTAGCTGCCCTTCCCTATGATGTAGTGAATAGAGAAGAGGCAGCAGCCATTGGGAAAGAGAATCCGGATTCTTTTCTCCATGTAGACAGAGCAGAGATGGATCTGCCGGCAGAGACGGACCTTTATGATGCGAAGGTTTATCAGAAAGCGAAAGAGAACTTGCATAAGATGGAGGAGACTGGCGTTCTGGTTCAGGACCATAAGCCATGCTACTACATATATGAACTGGTACGCAAGGGGAAGGTTCAGACTGGAATTGCAGGCTGCGCTTCTATTGATGATTATCTGAATAATGTGGTGAAAAAGCATGAACTTACCCGATCAGATAAAGAGCTGGACCGAATCAATCATGTGGATGTATGTGATGCTAACACAGGCCCCATTTATCTTGCCTGCCGTTATACAGATGCGCTGAATGCTCTTCTTGAGCAGTGGAAAAAAGAGCACAAAGCCGCCTATGATTTTACAGAAGAGGACGAGATCACACACCGTGTGTGGGTGATCGATGGGGATGAGGCGATTAGCCAGATCCAGGATGAGATTGAGAAGATCCCTGCACTTTATATTGCAGACGGACATCACAGAGCAGCCTCTGCTGTGAAAGTGGGGCTGAAGCGACGCCAGGAGAATCCGGATTATACAGGGGAAGAAGCGTTTAACTATTTTCTTTCCGTTGTTTTTCCATATGACCAGCTTACCATTCTGGCATATAATCGTGTGGTGAGGGACCTGAATGGGCAGAGCGTGGAAGATGTCCTTGAGAAAATTAAAGAAAACTTTGACATGACGATTGTTCCGGGTTTTCCTGCAAAGCCAGTGGAGAAGCATTGCTTTGGTATGTATCTTGATGGTTTCTGGTATCTTCTGAAAGCGAAGCCGGAGCTTTATGAGGGAAAAGATGTGGTTGGTCAGCTGGATTCCCAGATTCTTCAGGATGTGGTTTTAGGTCCGGTTCTTGGCATTGGTGATCCAAGGACTGACAAGCGTATTAAGTTTGTAGGCGGAAGTCATAAGTTAAGAGAGCTTCAGGGTATGGCAGATGAGACCAGAGGCGTTGCGTTTGCGCTTTATCCTACTTCTATGGAAGATCTGATGCAGATTGCAGATGAGAGTAAGCTTATGCCGCCGAAATCCACCTGGTTTGAGCCGAAGCTGCGAAGCGGGATCTTTGTGCATAAGCTGAGAGGATGATAAAATGGAAACAGAAGAATTTATCTCAGGTTTTTGCAGAACCTGTAACGGCAGTCAGACAGTGTGCTGTGAATATGAAGAAAAAGATGGGAAAAGGATACTTACCTTTATGGACTGTGCCTATAAAAGATGTGTAAATCAGGGCGCCTGTGAAATTTATAAAGAAGCGCACCAGTTGGGAAGCGAGGAAGAGTAGCCGCAGCCTGCAGGTAGCAGACTGCAGAAAGCCTTTTTAAACACGCTCTAACGAACAGCAGGTAAAACTGGCAGAGGGTGTTCTGACTGGTTTTATAAAATAAGCCATATAATAACCAAATCCTGTAATGAGGAGACGGTATTATATGGCTTTTTTATAACATGTTTCCAATATGTTATTTTTGTTATAAAATATAAAAAAATAATTATAATATTACTTGTTTACATCAATATAACTATAAAGCGTATATTTAGAGATTCCAAAATAATTCGCTACTTTATCTCCGGACTTTGTAATAAGGAAAGCTCCGGAATCATTAAGAAACTGGATCGCAGTTACCTTATCCTCTTTATTCATGAGAGCTACCGGCTTGCCTACAAGCTTCACGGATTCCTCGATGAGACGATCCAGAAGATCGTTGACACTGTGAGTGATCTGCTTCGGCTTCTCTTCTTTGTTCTTCGGGGTGATCAGATCATCAAGAGCACTGTTGATCAGGGTCAGCTTGGTGATGTCGTAGTTGATGCCGAATACATAGTGAAGGCTGCCGTCATCGTCCTTTATATATGAAGTACTGCACTTCAAAATCTTGCCGTCTGCTGTTTTCATCAGGTAACCATTGTGGTCGGCTGGAGCATAGTCACTTCCCCGTCCTTTCTGGCGGATGCCGTCGAAAACTGCGTCCGATGGACCGTCACCTACATTTCGTCCGGTTACGTGTCCGTTTACAATATAGATAATGGAATGTTCCGGTTCTTTTGTCTTCAGATCATGGATGACGACCTCGCAGTCGGTCCCGAATTCTGCTGCGATATCCTGCGCAATCTGCTCTAAGACAGTTAATCTTCCCATATTTGTTCCCTCCTGTTTTGGATTTGATTTTTTTATTAAAAGCAGGAAAATCCTGCCATGGGTCGATGCCTGGAATCTCCGCATAGAATCCGGGCATCCTGTCTGTATTTATTACTGTTCACTGGGAGCGTTCCGCGAGGTGTTTTTTGTGAACAGAGTTCACAGAAAACCCGAGAATGTCGGCGCGAAATCATGCAAGGCATGATTTCTGTGCATCGCGAAGCGGGTCGCTGTGAACGTAGTGAACAGTAACCTGTATTCGTATGTTGCAGATAGTAACGAATGACTTACTATATTTATAATAGCATGTCAGAAAAAAAATAAAAAGACAATTTTACAAAAAAATTATTGAAGGCTTAAAAAAATTCGTATTTATTTTGTTGAAGATGGAAAATACATGTGGTATATTTACATTAAAATAAGATATGAGGTAAATAAAATTGGTTATTTTGTATAAATGCAAGTCAATGTGGAAGAAAAATAAATACAGGACTGGTTTGGAAATTGCAGATAACCATAGAAATGTGAAGGGAGGATCTGTTGTATGAAATATCTTTTGAAAAACGGAACCGTAATATCAGGTGCAGGCACAAGGAAACAGGATGTGTTGGTGGAAGGCGAAAAAATCATAAAAGTAGGAGAGGAGCTTTCACAGCCAGATGCCAAGGTGGTGGATGTATCCGGTAAGCTCCTTTTCCCGGGATTTATTGACGGACATACCCATTTTGACCTGGAGGTCGCAGGTACTGTAACAGCAGATGATTTCGAGACAGGAACAAGAGCGGCAATCCTTGGCGGAACCACTCTGGTTATTGATTTTGCTTCACAGGATAAAGGTGGACATACCCTGAAAGAGGGCCTTGAGAAGTGGAACAAAAAGGCTGACGGCAAATGCTCCTGTGACTATTCTTTTCACATGTCCATTGTGGAATGGAATGAGGAGACAAAGAAAGAAATTCAGGATATGATTAATGAGGGCATTACCAGCTTCAAGCTATATATGACTTACCCGGCAATGATCGTAGACGACGAGGATCTTTATAAGATCATAAAGGCCTTAAATGAAAAAGGCTGTTTCGCAGGCGTACATTGTGAAAATGCAGGCGTGATCGACGCATTGACCCAGGAAGCGAAAGCACAGGGAAAACTGGGTCCGGAGAATCATCCTCTTGTACGTCCGGATACCATGGAAGCCGAGGCAGTACACCGTCTTCTTGTAATTGCGAAGGAAGCAGGAGCTCCGGTCATGGTGGTGCATTTGACCAACCGCAAGGCATACGAAGAAATCATCCGCGCTCGGGAAAATGGCCAGACCGTATTTGCAGAGACCTGTCCTCAGTATCTTCTTCTGGACGACAGTGTTTATTCCAAACCTGATTTCGAAGGTGCCAAATATGTGTGCGCTCCGCCAATCCGCAAGAAAGCGGATCAGGAATGCCTGTGGAAAGCCCTGGCAGATGGAGATATCCAGACTGTAGCTACAGACCAGTGCAGCTTTACCCTTGCCCAGAAAGCAATGGGAAAAGCGGATTTTACCAAGATTCCAGGTGGCCTGCCGGGAGTTCAGACAAGGGGAACTCTTCTCTACACTTACGGCGTGCGCGCCGGAAAAATTACGATAGAGAAAATGTGCCAGCTTCTGTGTGAAAATCCAGCTAAGTTGTACGGTGTATATCCAAACAAAGGAGCTATCGCCGAAGGCAGCGACGCAGACATTGTAGTATTTGATCCGGAAAAAGAGAACGTGATCTCTGCGAAAACACATGCCTATAATACAGATAACAACCCCTATGAGGGTTTTGAAGTCCATGGAGATATTGATAAAGTATTCCTTCGCGGAAACCTTGCTGTGGATGAAGGAAAACTGGTGCAGGAGAAACTTGGAGCTTATATTAAGAGAGGGCTGAGACAGCCGCTGGCCTAGAGCCTGTTTGAAAAATCATGTCTTTTTACATATCCTGTCAGAAACAGTGCAGCGGCTCCGTCACATGTGGCATTACATGCTGCTGCAAAAGCATCATTCAGTGCAAAAACAGCGAACATCAGCGCCATACCGGAATCTCCGAATTTCAGGATTCCGGTCAGGGTTCCCAGGGATACCATTACGGTTCCCCATGGAAGCCCGGGTGTACCAATGGAACAGGTGGCAAGCAAAATACTGAAGATCAACATAGTTCCCGGTGCAGGAACAGAGCCGTACAGAATACGGGAGATCATCATAGCGAAGAATACCTCTGCAAGCACAGAACCACAGTGATGAATCTGGGTAAAAAGAGGAATTGCCTCTTTGATAAGCTCGGAATCAAGCGGCACACATTTGTCAGCTGCTTTCTGTGAATATTTTTCCACAGCTGTGGAAGAATGGGTTCTTAAAGCCATTTTACAGACCGGTATATAATTTTTCAGAATTCCCCATGCCTTTTCTCCGGCATAAGATCCTGCAATATGATACAGAACCAACACCCAGACCATATAAGCCGGAATTATAATAATAAGTGCCAGAAGCAACAGTGGCAGATACTTGATGAAATATCCCTGATAAGCCAGTGTACAAAGAGAAAGCCCGATATAAGCAGGTAACAGTGGAAGAAGAATTCTGGACATCAGGGAAAGGGTAATTCCCCGAAACTCCTGCAAAAGCTCTTTGGTTCGCACTGCATTGGTCCAGCAGGCACCAAGGGCAAGCAAAATAGCAAGTACTAACGCGCTCAGTGCAGAAACCGGTGCTGGAATGGGAAGCTCAAACAAGGTATCCGGCAGGAAGCGGAAAGATAAACTGTCTGTGGATACCGGAAGTCTTGGAATGATCAGATATCCAAGAACGGATGCGAAAGCTGCGGCTCCAAGCATGGAAAAATAAGTGATCCGGACAACTGGCGCGGTGGCTGGTGTGGGAGCTTTTTTTACGGAAATAATGGAAGATGCCACAAGACCGATAATGATCAGCGGTGCCAGAAAGGTGATTATCTGACTTAGCACATAACGGGCTGTAACCACCAGATTCAAAGCCCCGGAGGTCAGCCCCATAGTTCTTGTGGCATTTAAAAACAGGCCTGCAAGGAGGCCGGGTATACTGACTGCCAGAATCCGAATGGGAAAACTGGCCATAATTCTTTTTTTCTTCATTGTGAAAATTCCTCCGGATGTATTATAATATATAGGAATGAAAGGTGCAATGAAATTTTAACCGCTGCATCATCCTCTTGCTAATAAAAGGTTATTGTTCACTGGTAACATTCCGCGAGGTGTTTTTTGTGAACAAAGTTCACAGAAAACCCGAGAATCTCAGCGCGAAATCATGCGAATGCATGATTTCTGTGCATCGCGAAGCGTGTTACTGGTCACGGAGTGAACAGTAACAATAAAAGGGATTGATTAAAGAATGCCTGGTAATGATGGCAGGAAGGGCTGGGTAGTTGATATGACAGGATGGAGTGAAAAATCATGTATAATAAAATTTATCAGATTCTTGATGAAAAAGGCAGGGCAAAAACTGGAATTTTTCTGGATGGACCATATATGGGAAAGAAGTGCATTTTGAAACCGGAAACGGTTATTAGAGAAGAAAACTGTGGTGAAGTTGCTGAAAAAAAATCAGGTGTACAGCTGATCCCCGAGAAAACGGAAGATGCTTCCATATGGGATAATTATCTGAATATTCTGAGTGAGACGAAAGAGACAAAAGTAATAGAAGCAGACGGTCACCGGCTTTTCGTAGAAGACTACCGCAAGAACCCGCGGCTTGTGATCTTTGGCGGCGGTCACGTATCACAGCCAACTGCCCATCTGGGAAAAATGCTTGGCTTTCATGTAACGATCATGGATGACAGAGAAGATTTCGTGACAAAGGAGCGATTCCCGGAAGCAGACCAGCTGGTCTATGGTGATTTCAAAGAACTGGACAAATATATTACTCCTTATGAAAATGCCTACTATGTAATACTTACCAGAGGCCACATTGGTGATGCTGACTGCCTTCGCAGGCTTCTCCATCGTCCCTATGAATATCTTGGCATGATCGGCAGCAAAAACAAAGTACGGATCACCAGGGAAAATCTTTTGAAAGAAGGCTATACAAAAAAGCAGTTGGATGAAGTCCATGCACCGATTGGAATTCCTCTTGGCGGGCAGCTTCCGGAGGAAATTGCAGTGAGCATTATGGCAGAGATCATTAAGGTAAAAAATCAGCATTATTCCGCCTACTGTGATGAAAAAGTAGAGACAGCAGTTCTGGAAGGTCGTCATGGTGTCATGGTCACCATCGCAGAGAAATCCGGCTCTTCTCCAAGAGGAGTAGGAAGCAAAATGTTCGTAGAACCGTCCGGACACATTACAGGCAGCATTGGCGGCGGCAAAGTAGAGTACGAAGCCATCAGTCATTGTAAAGAAGTAAAAGAAAAAGAAGTAAAACACTATGCCTTAACAGCAGACGGCCAGGACAGTCTTGGAATGATCTGCGGCGGGCAGGTGACGGTGGTATTTGAGCGGGTATAAGTTATGGAATGGGAAAATGTTCCTGTAACACGTACAAGATCACATTGTAAAACAATAAGAAAACAGGCTGGCTTCTACAGAAGATATGTGGATCAGTCTGTTTTCTTTGAGTATATAAAATATAGATGTGATGCCACTGCTAAAAAAAGAAATTAATCCCTGTCCGCTCCGACAGACAATTCCCCAAACTTAAAATTATCTAAATACCATAGATTTACAATTCGTGTCATTTTCTGTCGTTTCGTGACAGAATTATTGAAATAATTTTCGACTTTTTTATAATGAGAATAACAAATGGGAGACATCAGATGGAAAAGGAGGGATGTCGTGTATTGTATTGCTATATTGACTGATCAGAAACAGGAAGGACAGAAATGTTCGGAATATATCAGGAATTACTGTACAGAAAAGAAAGTTTTTCCATTGATTGAAATTTATCAGGATCAGGAACAATTTTTTGAGTGGACACGAAAAACAGTACCTGCAGTGGTGCTTCTTGCATTACCTGGTGTGTCCGGGCTGAATGCTGCAGAACATCTTCGTTCCTTATATCCCAAATGTGGGATCATCTGGTGCAGTGATCTTGATTTTTCGCTTCATGCGTTCAGGATGCGGATAGAATATTTTTTTATGAAACCTGTGGAAGAGCAAAAAATAAAAGAAGGACTTTCCATTTGGTTTGAACGCAGCAATGTAATATGACAAAAACACTTTGGAGGAAAACAATATGAAGAAAAGAGCTTTAATTCTTGCAATGATTACTTTTATAGCTGCTGCAACATCTGAACCATCAATAAATATGGTACGTGCAGAGGAAACACAGGCAGAAGAAATACAGACAGAGGAAAATACAGGTCAGACATCAGAACTGCCCATAAAGACACTTACACAGAAGGTTATTGACGAGAATCCTTATATGGCAGCAAGTGATTCCAATATTCATCATGACTGCTACAATACAGATTCCACAGACGAGGTATTACCGGTAGGCATTTATTCAGAAATTAATGTTTCTTATGAAAAAACCAATGCAAATGCGTCTCCTGCTATCTTTTTCGATTCTTATGGACATGCAGTGGTTCCGTTGCTTGGTGGACTGGCAATTCGTGATATCAATGCAGAGGAAACACAGACACTGGGATATTTTTCTCCAAAACAGCATGACAATGGAGAATATCTGATCCAGAGCTCCTATTCCTTTGTAGATGAGAGTAACCGTCTGGTGTGTCCGACCAATAATAACCATGTGCTGATGCTGAAGGCAACAGATGAAGACGGAAACGTACTTCCGGAATTTGAGAAAGTGCTGGATATTGATATTAAAGCAGCGGCAGAGGCAGCACTTGGAAAAACACTGGATCAGAATCTTCTTGCGGTAGTGTTTGACTATGAAGGAAATCTCTGGTTTGCAACCGGAGGATTCCGCATTTACCCTGACAGGAAACAGCAGGGTGCTATGGGCTATATTTCCCGTACAGCTATTGATGCCATTTTAAATGGAGAGGAAACTGATCTGTCAGATGCCGTCTTCGTATATGAGCTGGCTCCGGGAGAGGGTGCAGAGAATGGAATTGCAGCATCCAAGGATGGAGCAGTGATCCTGACGAATCAGAACTGTTATCTGCTGCAGGCGGACAATGGGGTGAAGAAAATCTGGGAAACTCCTTACGAGAGTGCTGGCGCGAAAGAAAGCAAAGAAGGGGATGAAACAACTGGCGGAGGTCTTGCCTGGGGCAGCGGATGCTCTCCATCCCTTACAAAAGATCTGGTGATGTTTACCGATAATCAGGAGACCGTAAATCTTCTTGCCCTGGATATGAAAACAGGAGAAGTTGTCGCAAATCTCCCTGTGATCGATGAACTTCCGGAGGGCAGCCAGGTAGCTGTTGAAAATTCTGCGATCGTATATGATAACGGTGCAGGAACCGTAAGTACCATCGTATGTAACTGGTTTGGTGCAGGAAGTGCCAACCTGGGAAAAGAGGACAGTGATTCTTCTATTCAGAGTTATACCAATATTTATGATGAAAATTGGTTGAAACAGGGAAATAAAATGATCACGCCGGGTGTGGAACGCGTAGATACGATTAAGACTGAGGATGGATACGAAATGAAGAGTATCTGGTGCAGAAGTGATCTGTCAGATACTTCCATGATGAAATTATCTACGGCAACCGGATATATCTACGGATATGTACAGAATCTGGAAACCGGTATGTGGCAGTATATTATACTTGATTTTGAGACCGGTGAAACTGTTTTTTCCATGGATGTTGCCAGCAAGCCTATGTACAACAACATGGCTATCGGAATGTATGCCGGAAACAGCGGAAATTCACTTTATTGTCCTACCGGTTATCTGGAACTTCTGAGACTTCAGGACAGATTCGTTTATCTGCCGGAAATGCCTTATCGTAAGGTTGATCTGGATCAGGCAATGCGCAATGTGTTAAGCCAGGAGAAATTTGCGGCAGATGGTGGCCTGGGAGATGTGGAAGGATGGCTGAATACGATCACAATTGAGAATGTGCATCCGAATACAACCGTTGCAATACGTATGAAAGGAATCTCTGGGGAAACAGGTTCTCTGAAGCTGTATGCATATGGCACAGATGGTACCTTGAAAGAAGTTCCGGCAGAGAAATGGCATATCCAGACAGAAGATGGTGAAATACCGGATACATTATCCGAAGATGTACTGTATGAGGTACACATGACTGTGGAAGATGGCGGCGACTTTGATCTCAGTGAAACGGAAAAGGAGATTAAGATATCTGCTGTTCTGGGAATCTGAAGGATATGCTTTATTGCAAAGATACACTTAGGGGTTGCATAATTTGTAATAATACTGTATATTAATTGTAACGATTCGCGAAATGAGTCTGTTTTTGTAATATTATTTAAAAGAAGATGAATCAATTCAAAGCACCATTGCTTTGTAAAGGAGGAACTATATTATGAAAAAAGCAGGTTTGGCCGTTTTGCTTCTGGGCGCAGCGCTTTGCATCCCTGGATGTGGATTTGAGGAAGGTGCAGGAGCAAGCGTTACAGTTATACAGGCAACCCCGACCCCTATTCCAACACCAACCCCTGAGGCAACTCCTACACCAGAAGTTACGCCTACTCCAGAACCAGTTGTAGAGCAGACTGCAAGCGGTGTGAATGTAACTAAGCAGGATGGTACATATGTTGCGAATGCAGATATTAACCTTCGTGCAGATGCAAGTGCAGATGCTACCTGGATCGCAGGTGTAACAAGCGGTACACAGCTTACAAGTACAGGTGTATGCGACAATGGCTGGATTGAGGTTTCCTATGAGGGACAGACTGCTTATGTATCCGGTGATTATGTAAGTGCAGTGGCAGCTGACGGTGCAGCCGCAGATGGAACTGCTGATCAGGCAGCTACAGAAGGAAGCGCAGATGCTGCAGCTGATGAGGCTGTCGCAGGCTGACAGGCTGGAAATTTAAGCGATGAAATGATGAGATGAAAGACGCTATGTAAATGGATGATATTATCGTTTGCATAGCGTTTTTTGAGTACTAAAGAAATTCCCTCCTGCCATGAAATGGTAAGAGGGAGATTTCTGAATATATCAAATCAAATTATTTCGGATAAACCAGTCTGTCTGGTTTGATATCATACAGCACTTCATCCAGGAACTTCTTAGCCAGATATTTCGCCATTCCAAGGTTCATATCCAGATAATTTCCACAATCTTTCGGGGAAGCACCAGGAACCTCGCCCTCGAAATCACGGATAAACTCAAAGGTTTCAACCATAAGCGGAACAATATCCTTAGATTCATAATCTCCGTTCAGCAGCAGATAATTGCCGGTACGGCAGCCCATTGGTCCCCAGTAGATCATCTTCGGTCCGAATTCCTTGTGGTTGCGAAGAAAAGTAGCAGCAAGATGCTCAATGGTGTGAAGCTCTGCTGTGTTCATAACAGGCTCCTCATTTGGGGAAGTCATACGGATGTCAAAAGTGGTGATCACACTATTTCCAACCGGATCCTTGCGGGAAACGTAAACGCCTGGCTGAAGTTTGATGTGATCTATTGTGAAACTGGTAATCTTTTCCATAAAAAAGACCTCGCTTTCTGATAAATTCTTTCTTGATTTTAGCAGACAATACAAGCTGTGGCAAGACAAAGAAAAAGAAATTGAACAATCTGTGAAAACAATTGTTTTTTACGTGATTTTCGTTATAATAGAAAAAGATGGCATCAAGAATTGGAGGCATAAAATCATGAAAAAAAGAAAAATTCTGGCAATGCTGATGGTGGCAGCTCTTTCCGCAGGAATGCTGGCAGGCTGTGGTTCAGATGATACGAAAGAGGAAAGCAAGAGCACAGAAGCAGCAGATACTAAGGAGAATACAGAAGAAAATAAAGACACAGAAGAAACAAAAGAGGAAAGTACAGAGGAAAGTGCTGACCAGTCAGAAGGAACGGAGGAAGAAGTTTCCGGCTTTACAGACGGTTCCGGGGATGGAGAAGATACAGATACAGCAGACGATACCAGCACTGTTCTGGATACTTCAGAGCCTCTTACCGGTCTTCATCATGCAGAGATTGAGGTGAAGGACTACGGCACCATTAAGGTGGAACTGGATGCGGACACAGCACCTATCAGTGTAACCAACTTTGTGAAACTGGCACAGGAGCATTTCTATGACGGACTTACTTTCCACCGTATTATTGATGGATTTATGATCCAGGGCGGAGATCCGGAAGGAACCGGAAGAGGAGGCTCTGATGAGACTATTAAGGGCGAGTTTTCTGAGAATGGCGTAAAGAACGATATTTCCCATGAGAGAGGTGTGATCTCCATGGCAAGATCCTCAGACCCGGACAGTGCAAGCTCCCAGTTCTTTATCGTACAGTCTGACAGTACCTATCTGGATGGACAGTATGCCGCTTTCGGACATGTGACAGAAGGCATGGACATTGTTGACCAGATCTGCAAGGCTGCAAAGCCTACAGATAACAATGGAACTATTTCTGCAGATGAGCAGCCGGTGATGACAAGCGTTACCATTATAGATTGATAAAGTACAGTTTGAGAATACCGAAGATAAAACACCCCTTTGGCAGACACAAATAATTGTAGTCTGTCTAAGGGGTGTTTTTTGAGTAAATACATGGGAAAAAGTTGTTGCTTTTTGTATACAAGTTACAGTTTGACTACAAGTACGGGCATAGGCGGATGATTAGGCCGGTTGTAATATTCTGTTTTAATAACCAGAAATTTCCTGGAATCCAGCACCTTCAGCCATTTCAGCAGTGCATCCCGTTCCTCAAACCCGGAATCTCCGCCGCTGTAGATACACAGCATCAGGATCCCGCCCTTTTTCAAAAGGGACAGGGATACGGTAAGTGCCTGAATACTGGATTCTGCCCTTGTGGCAAGAGTATGATCGCCCTTCGGCAGATAGCCGAAATTGAATACAATGCAGCTTACACTCACAGGCTCTGCGTATTTTCCCATATTTACGTGGGAATCCAGAAACAGTTCATAATTGTGAGGGGCATTTTCTTTTTCAAGCCGCTCTCTTGTATTGGCAAGTGCCATTTCCTGAATATCGAAAGCGAGTACATGCCCTTTTTCCCCACAAAGACGGGAAAGAAGCAGAGTGTCATTTCCGTTACCCATGGTGGCATCAATGCAAAGCTCTCCCTCTTTTACATGCTCTGAGATAAAGTGGGCGCACCACTGTGTGATCTGGTAGTTCATAATGGTTCCTTTCTTTTGTAGTATCCTTATTATCAAAGACGAAAACAGATGGCAAAATTTCCCGCAAAGTGGGGTGTGCACGTTACGGGAAGGATTTTTTTACATGCTCTGGAATGGCTGTTAAAAGTCCAAGGCTATTATAACAGATAATAAAACAAAGAAAAGATGCATATAAAGGTAAATTATGTATGAAAAGCTGAACATATAAAAAATACATTGCATTCATACGTCTCTTTGCATTATAATAAGCGGTACGGACAAAAGGTATAAAATAACAGATGAATTTTGTCCAAAAGATTTCAAAGAGAGATGAGGGAAGATAATGTTAGAGGGAAAGACAGTTCTTCTGGGAGTTACTGGAAGTATTGCAGCATATAAGATCGCATATCTTGCAAGTATGCTGAAGAAACAGCAGGCAGACGTTCATGTGCTAATGACCAGAAATGCCACTAATTTTATTAATCCCATTACTTTTGAGACACTTACCGGGAATAAATGCCTTGTGGATACCTTTGACCGGAATTTTCAGTTCCAGGTAGAGCATGTGTCCATTGCGAAAAAGGCTGACGTTGTGATGATCGCACCGGCAAGTGCCAATGTGATAGGCAAGCTGGCTCATGGAATTGCAGACGACATGCTTACAACCACCATTATGGCATGCAGATGCAAGAAATTTATTTCTCCGGCGATGAACACCAATATGTTTGAGAACCCCATTGTTCAGGATAATCTAAAAATCCTGGAGCATTATGGATACGAAGTGATCGATCCTGCTGTGGGCTATCTTGCATGTGGCGATACCGGAGCAGGAAAAATGCCGGAGCCGGAGACTCTTTTAAACTATATTTTGAGAGAGTGTGCCTGTGAGAAGGATATGAAAGGGCTGAAGGTGCTGGTTACCGCCGGTCCTACCCAGGAAGCAATTGATCCTGTCCGTTATATTACCAACCATTCTTCCGGCAAGATGGGCTATGCCATTGCAAAAATGGCTATGCTGCGCGGAGCAGATGTCACACTGGTGAGTGGACGTACTGCACTTACACCGCCGCCATTTGTAAGAGTGGTTCCGGTGGTAACAGCCAGAGATATGTATGAAGCTGTAACCTCTGTCAGTCAGGAACAGGATATTATCATTAAAGCAGCAGCAGTGGCAGACTATCGTCCGGCCAGTGTGAGCGATGAGAAAATCAAAAAGAAAGACGATGACATGTCCATTGCCCTTGAGAGAACAGATGACATTCTGAAATATCTTGGAGAGCACAAACCGGATGGACAGTTTCTCTGTGGCTTTTCCATGGAAACAGAGAATATGATCGGTAATTCCAGAGTCAAACTTACCAGGAAAAATCTGGATATGGTAGCTGCCAACAATGTAAAAATGGCAGGTGCCGGATTCCAGGGGGACACCAATGTTCTGACTCTGATTACACAGGATGAGGAAGTATCACTCCCGCTAATGAGCAAGGAGGATGCAGCCGGTAAGATCCTGGATAAAATACTGCTTGAGAGAGTTCGCAGATAGTTATTTACAGGCTGTCATTTTGATAGCATTTATAAATCTTTTGCGAAGCCGCAGGCAGTGGCACTGGTGTTATATTCGCAGATTGTATTTTGTAAATCTGGACAGAGGATAACACATTTTTCAGAGTGGCGGGTAAATACCAAAAAAACATGCCCGCTGTTCCATACCGTATTGTATCCCTGGGTCTGAACAGGCTCTAATATAGGGAACGATAACAAGGAGGACAATATGAACAAAAAATTTACAACATCTCAAATCACCTTACTGGGCCTTATGATCGCAATTCTGCTTCTTATGGCTTACACACCTCTTGGATACCTGAATATCGGGCCTCTTGCAATCACCTTTAATATTATTCCGGTTGCCGTCAGCGCAATTACAATGGGACCTGTAGGCGGAGCCATCGCGGGAGCCGTATTCGGACTTACCAGCTTTGGTCAGTGTATCGGCATTGGAGGTACCAGCCTTATGGGTGTTACCTTATTCGGAATCAATCCATTCCTGGCGTTTGTTCAGAGATTTATTCCAAGACTGGTTGACGGACTTCTTCTTGGATATATTTTCCGGGGAGTCCGCAGGAAATCAAAAAATATTTATCTTTCCTGTGCTGTAACAGGATTTCTTTCCGCATTTTTAAATACTCTGTTTTTTATGGGGTTATTGGTTTGCCTTTTTGGAAATACCGAGTATGTACAGGGACTTATGGGTGGAAAAAACGTGATTCTGTTCATCTGTACATTTGTAGGAATCAACGCAGTATGTGAAATGCTTTCCGCTACCGTTATCACAGGCGCTGTAGGTGCAGCCCTTTACAAGGCAAGGCTTCTTCCGGAAACAGAGAAGAAATCTGAGAAAGTGGTAAAAACAGCAGAAGTTTAAGAAAATTGAAAACAGACAGACTGTTTGCAAAAATGGCCGCTGATTGCGGCTGAAAGCAGTCTGGCTGATGATAGAGAAATCATGGAGGAAAAAATGATTTTAGCAATTGATATTGGAAACACAAATATTGTGGTTGGCTGCATTGATTCAAAGCAAACCTATTTCATTGAGAGACTTTCCACTGTCCGTACAAAAACAGAACTGGAATACGCAGTTGACCTGAAGACAGTTTTGGATTTATATCATATTAAGCGGATTGATATTGAAGGCTGCATTATTTCCTCTGTAGTACCGCAGATTACCAATGCCGTGAAGCTTGCAGCTGAAAAGGTTCTGAAAAAAGAACCTATGGTATTGGGACCAGGTGTAAAAACAGGACTGAATATCCTGATGGATAATCCCGGACAGCTTGGAGCAGATCTTGTAGCAAATGCAGTTGCAGGAATTCATGAATATTCTCTTCCACTGGCAATTATTGATATGGGAACTGCAAGTACGGTAAGCGTAGTAGATGAGAAGAAGCATTATGTGGGAGGCATGATTTTTCCCGGAATGGGAGTGTCCCTGGATGCCCTTACTGCCCGTGCTTCTCAGCTTAGCGGAATCAGTATTGAAGCACCGAAGCGCATCATTGGAAAAAATACCATTGAATGCATGAAAAGCGGTGTGATTTACAGCAATGCAGCAGCCCTTGACGGAATTGTTGACAGAATTGAAGAAGAGCTTGGTCAGAAAATTACAGTTGTTGCAACTGGTGGTCTTGCCCGTAAGATTATCCCACATTGCAAGCGGAAGATTTTGCTGGATGAGGATCTTTTGTTAAAAGGTTTGCTCATTATATATGAGAAGAACAGAAAAGAATTATAAGCTTTCTGAGAATGAAAAATGAGACAGGTCAGAACTTCACGGTTATGAGGTTCTGACCTGTTTTGCCCGAATTCGGTTGCCGTTAGGAACGATGAAAGGCATCTGCAAAATCTTCTGGGACAGGGGCAGTCATACACATGTTTTCTCCTGTAACAGGGTGAGCAAATTCCAGCTGAAAGGAGTGCAGGGGCTGTCTTTTTATAATTCTGTAATCTGGATTGTAGAGAAAGTCTCCTGGCAGCGGATGTCCAATGTACTTCATATGCACACGGATCTGATGAGTGCGTCCGGTTTCCAGATGGAGCTCGATGAGAGAGTAGGAATGATAGGTGTCTAATCGCTCATAATGTGTGACCGCACTTTCCCCATTTGCGAAATCCACCTGTCTTTCGATGGTGGAATCTGCTGCGCGCCCGATAGGCGCATCAATAGTTCCTTGCTCTGGTGCGATTCCCTGTACAATTGCCAGATAGGTACGCCGGATCTGACGCTGTTTCATCTGGGCAGAGAGAACTGCTGCACTATAAGGATTTTTCGCCAGGATCAGGGCTCCTGTGGTGTCTCTGTCCAGACGGTTGATGCAGCGGTAGACGAAATGCTGTCCTTTTTCTTTAAAATACCAGGCAACTCCATTCGCCAGTGTATTATCATAATTTCCAATGGAAGGGTGCACAGGCATGTCTGCCGCCTTATTTATGACTAAAATATCTTCATCTTCATATAGAATAGAAAGGTCCATTCTCACAGGCAGGATATTCTCAGTGTTGTCCGCTTCCGGAATATGTATGTGAAGAGAATCTCCGACCTGAAGAACTGATTTCCCAAATCCCCGCTCACCATTTAGCTGAATCGCATTTTTATCTGCCTTCATGGAAGATAAAATTCCCCGGGAAAAGCCCTTGTTCCTGAGAAAATCAAGAAGCTGCATTCCTTCCTGCTCTGGCTGTATCGTGTATGTAAGAATTCTGTCCAAGGTGTTCCTCCTGAAATTGTATTAAAATTATGTTGAAACATAAGGATTGTGCGTAATTAAATACTGTATTTTTTTCGCTCAAGGTGTATAATAGCACAGAAAATATTTGCATGGAAGTATCTGAAGCAGTTTTATGAGATATACATCCATGCGACAGGAACTATTTATATATTTAAGGAAAAAGAGAAAACATATGAAACAACAGCAACATCTTTTTACAAACAAAATGCTCCGGGCGCTTCTTGTTCCTATTATTATGGAACAGCTATTAAATGCCTTGATGGGTACGGTAGATACTATGATGGTCAGCAATGTAGGTTCTGCGGCCATTTCCGCCGTTTCTCTTGTGGACTCCATCAATGTATTGATCATTCAGGCCTTTTCTGCACTGGCAGCAGGAGGTACCATTATCTGTACCCAGTATCTTGGCCAGAAGAATCACGAGATGGCAAACAAATCAGCCAGGCAGGCACTTTTTATTATAACGGCTATTTCTGTTTTCATCGTTGTGCTTGGACTTGCTTTCCGTGCACCGCTTCTTAGCTTTATTTTCGGAAAAGTAGACGCGGATGTTATGAAGAATTCCATGGTATATTTCTTTTATACTGTGCTGTCCTATCCTTTTATTGCGCTTTATGATGCCGGAGCATCCATTTTCCGTGCACAGGAAAACACCAGAGGACCGATGGTAATCTCCATTATTTCCAATGTGATGAATATTGTGGGAAATGGAATCCTGATCTGGGTATTTCATATGGGAGTTGCCGGAGCCGCCATTTCTACACTGGTATCCAGAATTTTTTGTGCAGTGGTAGTGCTTTATCAGCTTAGAAAAGACAGGCAGCCAATTGTGGTACGTGATTATCTGAAAATCCGTCCGGATGGAAAAATGATTGGCAGGATTCTTGCTCTTGGTATTCCTTCTGGTATAGAGAACAGCATGTTCCAGCTTGGAAAGCTGGCAATCCAGTCTACAGTCTCTACGCTTGGAACCACTGCAATTGCAGCCCAGGCTATGACCAATATGCTGGAGATGTTAAATGGAACAGCTGTAATTGGTGTTGGAATCGGACTTATGACAGTAGTGGGACAGAGTCTTGGAGCCGGAAGAAAAGACGAGGCAGTTTATTACATGAAGAAACTGATGATCTTTTCCGAAGTCTTTCTCATCGCCTGCTGTGCAGTGGTATATGTCCTTGCACGGCCGATTACCATGATTGGTGGAATGGAAGCTAAAAGCGCTGAAATGTGTCTTGATATGATGTTCTGGATCACCATTGTGAAACCAATCGTATGGATGTTTGCGTTTATTCCGGCTTACGGCATGCGTGCGGCAGGAGATGTGAAGTTTTCCATGATTACTTCCTGCATTACTATGTGGACTTTCCGCTTTTGCCTGTGCGTTTATCTGATCCGGGTCTGTGGCATGGGACCGATGGCTGTCTGGATCGGAATGTTCACAGACTGGACGGTACGTGCGATCGTGTTTGGTCTGCGGTTTAAGAGTGGAAAATGGATGGAACATAAAGTTGTGTAAAAGGTTACTGGTCAAGGAGCAACTGTAAAAGATAAGGAAAGCTATCCCCTTTTATTGACTTTTAAATGGCAAAATTATATAATGTAACGGATAAAAACAGGGAAAAGCATGATCAGGAAGCCAGGTGTAATTCCTGCACAAGTCCGTTACTGTACAGTCAGATACTGGTCGCTTTTTCAGAAACAGGATTTCCTGCGGCAACCGGGATAAGACTGATAGGAAAGAAGCTTTGTTGTCAGGACAGGGCTTCTTTTATTTACGTAACAGATGGGGCGGGTTCCTCATAGCTTTGGAGGCAAGAAACATGGAACATAAAACAGGATTGGAAGATTATTATGTGATCCGCGGACAGAAGAAAATGCGTTTTGGCTATACCACAGGTTCCTGTGCGGCAGCAGCCTGTAAGGGCGCCTGCCTGATGCTTCTGGGAAAAGAAAAGTTAACATCTGTACCGCTTATGACTCCTAAGGGAATCCTCCTTGATCTGGAGCTGCATGACATTCAGATCAGTGAAAATCAGGTTACCTGTGCAGTGAAAAAAGATGCTGGAGATGATCCGGACACAACAAATGGCATTCTTGTGTATGCTACAGTGTGGAAGACGGATACTGCCGGAATCGTTATAGATGGCGGAGTGGGCGTAGGCAGAGTTACAAGACCCGGGCTCTCCCAGAAAGTGGGAGAAGCGGCGATCAATCCTGTTCCTCGTGCAATGATCCTTCGGGAAGCAGAAGAAGCAGCAGTTTCCCATGATTATGAGGGTGGCCTAAAGGTTGTAATCTCCGTTCCGGAAGGAGTGGAGATTGGGAAAAAGACCTTTAATCCCAGGCTGGGAATCACAGGAGGAATCTCCATCCTTGGAACTTCCGGAATCGTGGAGCCGATGAGCGAAAAAGCCCTTGTGGAGAGCATCCATGTGGAAATGAAGCAGCATTTTACCCAAGGTGAGAAGTATCTTCTTGTGACACCTGGAAATTATGGGGCAGATTATCTGCGTGAGCACATGACCTTACCTTTTGAACGAAATATCAAGTGCAGCAATTATGTGGGAGAAACCATTGATATGGCTGTGGATATGGGCGTGAAAGGAATCCTGTTTGTCGCCCATATTGGCAAGTTTGTAAAGGTAGCAGCAGGAATTATGAACACCCATTCCCACAGTGCAGATGCCCGTATGGAAGTGCTTGCAGCCAATGCCCTCAGAGTGGGAGCGGATGGAGATACTGCAAGAGCTATCCTGAATTGCAATACCACAGATGATGCCCTTGATGTTTTGCACAAAAAAGGTCTTTTAGAGCCTGCAATGCAAGAAATTATGGAAAGAATCCAGTTTTATCTGGATCACCGTTCTTATGAACAAATTAAGCTTGGTGCGGTTGTTTTTAACAATGTATATGGATATCTGGGAAAAACAAGAGATGCCGGTGAACTGATTCAGGAAATTCAGAAGCAGGATGAAATGCTTAAACTTCAAATGTAAGCGGGATGATAGAGTGTGCAGATTGCAGGCATGGACAGTATGTTGCAGGGCATTTTTACGAATAAAGATATGTTCAGTTTATGAGAGCAAAAAGTAAAAACAGAGTAGTTATGCTTAAAAACTATTTCAGAAAGAGAGATCTATGACAGGAAAATTATATGGCGTAGGAGTTGGCCCAGGGGATCCGGAGCTGATCACTTTAAAGGCCTTAAGACTTACAAAGGAAGCAGATATACTGGCTTTTCCAGGGGAAAACCCAAAAGAATCTGTGGCATACAGGATCATGAAAGGAGCGTACCCGGAAATTGACAGCAAACAGATGATTTCCCTGCCAATGCCCATGATCAAAGATAGAGATGAACTGAAACGTGTTCATGATGAAGGAGCAAAAATAATTGCAGAATGGCTTGAGAAAGGAAAAAATGTAGTATTTCTCACCCTGGGAGACCCGACCGTATATTCTACATATATTTATGTACACAAACGTGTGGAACAGCTGGGATATGCCACAGAAATCGTTAGCGGCATTACATCCTTTTGTGCAGTCAGTGCCAGATTTAATGAAGGACTGGTGGAAAAATCCCAGCAGCTTCATGTAATCCCTGCCTCCTATCAGATAGAAGAAGCATTGAAGCTTCCCGGAACGAAAGTTCTGATGAAAACCGGCAAAAAAATGCAGGAAGTAAAAGCGCAGATCAAAGCATCTAGTAATAAGGCCGAGATGATTGAAAATTGCGGAATGCCAGATGAAAAAATTTATAGAAGTGTGGAAGAAATTCCAGATGATGCAGGTTATTATTCGTTGATCATTGTGAAGGAAAAATAAGATAATGTAAATAAAAAACCAATGTAGGCAAAGTGAAAATTTATTAAAGTAAGAATTATAAAACTTTGCCGCACAATAAAAATTATAGTGAAAAAGGAGAGAAAGCCATGATTCATTTCGTAGGAGCAGGTTCCGGAGCACCGGATCTGATCACCGTAAGAGGAAAGAAATATCTGGAAGAAGCAGACGTAGTTATTTATGCAGGATCTCTGGTAAATCCAAAACTTCTGGAGTACACAAAGGATATTTGTACCATTTATAACAGCGCAAAGATGACACTGGAAGAGGTGCTTTCTGTTATGGAAAAGGCAGAAGCGGCAGGCAAGACAACAGTAAGACTTCACACAGGTGATCCCTGTATTTATGGTGCCATCCGTGAGCAGATGGATGTGCTGGATGAGAAGGGAATTGCTTATGATTACTGTCCTGGTGTCAGTGCATTCTGCGGTGCGGCAAGTGCTTTAAATCTGGAATATACGCTGCCGGATATTTCCCAGAGCGTGATCATCACCCGTATGGAAGGGAGAACTCCGGTTCCGCCAAAGGAAAGCATTCAGTCCTTTGCTGCCCATCAGGCAACTATGGTTGTTTTTCTCAGTACAGGAATGCTGGAAGAACTGAGCAGAAGACTGATCGAAGGCGGTTATACGGCAGATACTCCTGCTGCGATTGTGTATAAGGCAACCTGGGAGGATGAGAAGAAATTTGTGTGCACAGTAGGAACCCTGGCGCAGACTGCGAAAGAGAATCATATTACGAAGACTGCACTTATGATCATTGGAGACTGTGTAAATGCCGCTCATTATGACCGTTCCAAGTTATATGATCCAGGATTTACAACAGAGTTCCGTGAAGCAACGAAATAACAATATGGTTATTTGATATGGCAGCTTAGGTTAGAGCCTGTTCCAGATGAAAGGAAAACGGATGAAAATTTCCATGATATGCTACACCCTGACAGGGCAGCAGACAGGAGAGAAACTAAAAAAGGGACTGGAAAAAGAAGGAAATATAGTTTCTCTTTTCACAAAGAGCAAATACATTCCAGACTCTATAAAGGAAAGCTGTGGGAAATGGACGGGAGAACAGTTCGAAACTGCAGACAGTATCATTTTCATTGGAGCAGCCGGAATCGCAGTGCGCAGCATCGCTCCCTTTATACAGAGCAAAAAGAAAGACCCGGCTGTGCTGGTGGTAGATGAATTGGGCAAATTCGTGATATCCTTGCTGTCTGGACATCTTGGAGGGGCAAATGAACTTGCCTGTCTGGCTGCAGACATTTTACAGGCAATCCCTGTAGTCACAACTGCCACAGATCTTGAAGGAAAATTTGCTGTGGATGTGTTTGCAAAGAAAAATAACTGTCACATTTTTCGAATGAAAGAGGCGAAAGAGGTTTCTGCCGCGCTGCTGGCAGGTGAGAAGGTTGGATTTTATAGCGAATTCCTCTGGGAGGGAGAACTGCCAGAGGGACTGATCTGGTGTCAAAAAGCTGGCATATCACTTTCTGAAATACAGTATGAAACTGTGGATGGCACACCACTTCCAGAGGTGGGAATTGCCGTGACCGTGCATAAAAGCTGTCATCCCTTTGCCTCAACAACGCACATAGTTCCACCAGCTGCGGCGCTTGGAATGGGCTGCCGGAAAAATAAAGAATCAGAAGCTGTGGAAAAAGCAGCATTCAGCTGCCTGAAAGAAAATGACATTTATCCGGAGGCAGTTGCAGCTCTTGCAAGCATCGATGTAAAAAAAGAAGAACCCGGGCTTCTGGCTCTGTCGGAAAAGCTGGGAGTTCCCTTCAAAACATTTTCCAGTGAGGAACTTCTGTCTGTGCAGGGGGAATTCACCTCATCCACTTTTGTGAGTAAGACAGTAGGTGTGGATAATGTGTGTGAGCGAAGCGCGGTGAAAGCCGCAGAGAATCATACTGGCATTCATTTTATACAGAGAAAACGGGGCGCAGAGGGCGTGACAACGGCTCTTGTCCTTGGAGATTGGAGGATACGTTTTGAGTAAAGAAAAGAAAATTTATGTGGTAGGAATCGGACCAGGTTCTTATGAAGGAATGACAGGAGCTGCAGTTACAGCTCTTGAAAAAAGTGATGTGATCGTTGGATACACTGTTTATATTGATCTTGTAAAAGACCATTTTCCGGGAAAATCTTTTCTCACCACACCTATGAGAAAGGAAGTAGACCGCTGTGTAATGGCTTTTGATGAGGCTATGAAAGACCAGACAGTTTCCATGATCTGCAGTGGTGATGCGGGAGTTTACGGAATGGCTGGTCTTATGTATGAAATCGGCGCAAACTATCCGGAGGTGGAGCTGGAAGTAGTTGCAGGTGTTACAGCAGCAACCGGAGGAGCAGCAGTGCTTGGTGCTCCATTGATCCACGATTTCTGTCTGATCAGTCTCAGTGATCTGCTCACACCATGGGAAAAGATCGAGAAGCGTCTTCTTCTGGCTTCGGAAGCTGATTTTGTGATTGTTCTTTACAATCCGTCCAGTCACAAGAGACACGATTATCTGAAAAAAGCCTGCGAACTTATGCTTCAACACAAATCTCCGGAAACAGTATGCGGTACTGTGCAGAACATTAACCGCGAGGGTGAAACTGCCAGGGTTATGACTCTGGCTGAATTGAAAGAAACACAGGTAGATATGTTTACCACTGTATTTATCGGAAATTCACAGACCAGAAATATCGATGGAAAAATGGTAACACCAAGAGGATATAAAAATGTCTGATGTTGTTGTTTTTGCAGGCACCACAGAAGGCTATGAAATCTGCAGCTTTCTGGCAAAAAATAAAGTAAGTGTGCTTGCATGTGTCGCTACCGATTACGGAAGCAAATCATTAAAAGAGGACGAATATCTGAAAATCCACGCTGGCCGCCTGAATGGGGCGGAGATGGAAAATCTTCTGAAAGAACTCAGTCCCGGACTGGTGCTGGATGCTACCCATCCGTATGCTGCCGAGGTAACGGAGAATATTCGGACAGCCTGCAAAAATACAGGGCTTTCCTATGAGAGAGTACTTCGTGAAAAGGGCGCGTATCAGGATAAAGCTGTATATGTGGAAGACACGGAGGCAGCAGTGAGGTTTTTGGAAGACACTAAGGGGAATATCCTGCTAACTACAGGCAGCAAAGAGCTTGGAAAATTTACAGCTTTATCTGATGCAGGAGAACGCATTTATGCCCGTGTTCTGTCTTTGCCATCTGTGATGGAAACCTGCAAAGGGTATGGCTTTGAGGGCAAACATCTGATCGGTATGCAGGGACCCTTTTCTATGGAATTAAACGCAGCCATGCTTCGTCAGTATGACTGCAGATACCTTGTGACAAAGGATACAGGAAAAGCAGGTGGTTTCCAGGAGAAAATTGATGCTGCACTTATGTGCGATGTGATTCCTGTTATAATTGGAAGACCGCTGCAGGAAGAGGGTCTTTCTGTGGCAGAATGCAAACATATGCTCACAGAACATTTTGGACTTACTCTAAAACCTCACGTTACACTTCTGGGAATTGGTATGGGAAGTGAGAAAACCCTCACAATGCAGGGAAAAAGGGCAGTTCAAAGAGCTGATCTGATCATTGGGGCCAGGCGCATGGCAGATTCCATCCGGGAGCCGGGACAGCCGGTGGTGTATGAATACCGCAGTGATGTGATTGGAGCTTATATTAAGAACCATCCGGAATATGAGAATATTGTTATAGCTTTGTCCGGGGATGTGGGATTCTACAGCGGAGCGAAGAAGCTGCTGGATGTGTTGAATGGAAGGAAACCAGAGGGTGTTTTAGCAGATGATTTTAAAGGGCAGGAGGACAGTGAAAAAGGAAATGGCTGTGTCTCCATTGAGATTATCTGCGGAATTTCTTCTGTGGTTTATTTTATGTCCCAGATCGGTTTATCCTGGGATGATGCGAAGATCACTAGCGCCCACGGCAAAAATTGCAATTTGGTTTCCATGATCAAGCAGAATCAGAAGGTTTTTTCCATTCTGGGAACAAAAAGTGCGGTTGCAGAACTTGCACAGAAACTGGTGGAATATGAGATGGGAGATGTGGTTCTTTATGTTGGAGAAAACCTTTCCTATCCAGATGAAAAAATATTCCAGGCGAACGCCAGTGAACTGACTTCCTATGAGGGTCAGGCATTGAGCGTTGTCTGTGCTTACAATGAAAAAGCCAGACCGGCATTTTCCACTCATGGAATTCCAGATGAGAAATTTATCCGTGGAAAAGCACCTATGACAAAAGAAGAGGTGAGATGTGTTTCCCTTTCTAAGCTTCGTCTTCAGGAAGATTCCATCTGTTATGATGTAGGTGCCGGAACAGGTTCTGTTTCTGTGGAAATGGCTCTTCGCGCAGATCAGGGACAGGTTTTCGCTGTTGAGAAAAAGGATGACGCGGTGGCTCTTCTTTACGAAAACAAACAGCGGTTTGCAACGGATAATCTGGAAATTATAAAGGGCGAGGCACCGGAAGCACTAAAAGAACTGCCGGTTCCTACTCATGCGTTTATCGGTGGTTCATCAGGAAATCTGAAAGAAATCGTTGCCCTGCTTTTAGAAAAGAACCGAGATGTGCGGATCGTGATTAACTGCATTACGCTGGAGACGATCAGTGAGGCACTGGAGATATTGAAAGAATACGATTTCGCAGATCAGGAAGCAGTGCAGCTTACAGCCTCCAGATCAAAGGAGATTGGAAGATACCACCTAATGATGGGAGAGAATCCTATTTATATTATCACCTGCCAGAGCCCCCGGACGCGGATATGACAGGTGTGGTTTTCTTAAGAGTGCAGAAAAAGGCTGTTGGCGCGGAAAGAAGAGGAGGACTATCATGAAAAAAAGAATACCCAGGATCTTGCTTGCAGCAGGAGCCAGCGGAAGCGGAAAAACACTTCTCACCTGTGGTCTGCTGCAGGTACTGGTAAACAGAGGGATAAAGACAGTCTCCTTTAAATGCGGACCGGATTATATTGATCCCATGTTCCATACCCAGGTAATTGGTACAAAATCCCGAAATCTGGACACTTTTTTTACAGGAGAGGATATTACCCGATCTCTTCTTGCAAAAAACAGTGCTGACTGTGAAATTGCAGTGATGGAAGGCGTTATGGGTTTTTACGATGGAGTGGCAGGAACCACTACTTTGGCAAGTGCTTATGATCTGGCGCGAGTTACGGATACGCCGGTTATTCTGATCGTGAACAGCAAGGGAATGAGTGTCTCTCTTGCTGCCTACATAAAAGGCTTTCTGGAATACAAAAAAGACAGCCGCATAAAAGGCGTGATTTTTAACCAGATGTCCCCTATGCTCTATCCCAGAATGAAGAAACTGGTGGAAGAGGAGCTTGGCATCAAAGTACTGGGCTATGTGCCAAGGGTGGAAGATTGTGTGATCGAGAGCCGACACCTGGGACTGATTTTGCCAGAAGAAATCCCGGAACTGAAGGGACGGCTTTTGAAGCTGGCAGAAGTGCTGGAGAACAGTCTGGAAATAGAAGAGATATTAAAACTGGCCAATGAGGCACCAGTGTTGGAATATCCATTGTTGGAAAAGACAGATGAGAGATCCCTATGTCAGCCAGCTGGAACCAGTGCAATAGCTGAAAAGGTGAAAAGAGAAGTGGATGCATTGACTGAAATGAGTCAGGTGTATACCTGGAAAAGCCCAAAGAAGCTTCGGATCGGTCTTGCGAAAGATGAGGCATTCTGCTTCTTTTATGAGGATAATCTGGATCTTCTTCGTTCCATGGGTGCCGAGTTGGTGGCTTTTTCGCCTGTACATGACGGACATTTACCAGATAATCTGGACGGACTTCTTCTCTATGGTGGATATCCGGAATTAAATGGAAAAGCATTGGAGGAGAATCTTTCCATGCGGCAGGAAATTGCGGCAGCCATAAAGGATGGAATGCCCTGTCTTGCAGAATGCGGTGGGTTCATGTATCTCCACGAAAGCATGGAGGGAATGGATGGGAAATTCTATGAAATGGCAGGCATTATTCCGGGTAAGGTATGGCGCACACCCAGACTGACCCGGTTTGGCTATATTACTTTGAAGCAGAATCAGGGGATTTCCCATGGAAAACAGGAAACTGTAATTCTTGGGGAGTCAGATCTTGGAGTAAGTCCGGCCCATGAATTTCATTATTTTGATTCGGATAATTGTGGAACTGCATTTCATGCTTCCAAACCGGAAAGCAAACGCGGGTGGGACTGCATGCAAGGTTCTGATCATTTGTTAGCTGGCTTTCCTCATTTATATTATTACGCAAATCCGAAAATCCCACAGGCATTTTTAAAAAAGTGTCTGGAGTATAAGGAGTTACAAAAATGATACGATTATTAACTCTTCCGGCAGGTTTTATTCTTGACCTGCTTATGGGAGATCCAAGATGGCTATATCATCCGGTATGTCTTATAGGAAATCTGATCAGCATACTGGAAAAAGGAATACGAAAGGTGTTTCCGAAAACAGATAAGGGTGAGCGGGCAGGAGGCATTCTGGAAGTTGTCCTTGTCTGTTTTATTACCTTTTTTATTCCTTACGTTGTAATCCATCTGTTTTATAAATGGAATTTCTGGTTGGGCTTTGCACTAGAGACTTTCTGGTGCGGACAGCTGCTTGCAACAAAATCATTGAAAGTGGAAAGTATGAAAGTATATGACCGCCTGAAAAACGGAACCATTGAGGAAGCGCGTTATGCCGTTTCCATGATCGTGGGACGTGATACACAGGCACTTTCAGAAATCGGAGTGACGAAGGCAGCTGTGGAAACGGTTGCGGAAAATTCCTCTGACGGAATTATTGCCCCTATGTTTTATATGGCAATCGGTGGAATTCCCCTGATGTTTTTGTACAAGGGCATCAACACTATGGATTCTATGCTTGGATATAAAAACGATAAATATCTGCATTTTGGAAGATGTGCAGCCAGACTTGACGATGTGGCGAATTATATTCCAGCCAGAATTTCCGGCTGGCTGATGGCATTGTCCACAATATTTGTTGGAATGGATACCAAAAATGCAGTGAAAATATACAGAAGAGACCGCCGTAATCATGCAAGCCCCAATTCTGCCCAGACAGAAGCGGCTATGGCAGGAGCACTGGATGTTCAGCTGGCAGGAAATGCTTATTATTTTGGTAAGCTATATGAAAAACCGACGATCGGGGATCCGATCCGCCCGGTTGAAATCGAGGATATTCCAAGAGCGAATAAACTGCTTTATGCAACCTGTATTGTGGGAGCAATTTTATTCTTCGGGCTGAGTGTTCTTCTGAAAACTGTGTTATAGCGGATTTTGCTGAAAAAACAGCAACAAATAAAAGATTAAAGTATGTTTTAAAATTGTGATGCACATCTAGAGCGTGCAATTACTTGAATGGAGACAACAATGGAAAAACACATACATGGCGGTGATGTGTATCATCATCAGGGGTGCATTGACTTTTCAGCAAACTGCAATCCTCTTGGTACCCCGGAGGGAATCAAAAAAGCGATCATTGAAAGTCTGGAGCATATAAATGACTACCCCCAGGTAGGCTGCACTCCCTTAAAAAAAGCCATTGCAGAATATGAGAATACGAAGCCGGATCAGGTGATCTGCGGAAACGGCGCTGCAGAGGTGATCTTTTCCCTTTGCCGGGCGGTGAATCCAAGACGGGCTCTGGTGCCGGCTCCGACTTTTGCAGAATACCAGCAGGCATTATATAGTGTGGATTGCCAGGTAGAGTTTTTTCTCCTGGATGGGAAAAAGAGGTTTGTGCTGGAGGAAAACTTCTTACAGGCATTGACAGAAGAGATTGACATTATTTTCCTGTGTAATCCCAATAATCCAACCGGGCTTCTGGTGGAAAAACCATTGCTGGAAAAAATTCTGAAGCGTTGTCAGGAGCTTAATATTCTTATGGCGGTGGATGAATGTTTCCTGGATTTCGTTCCATCACCAGAAAAATATACGCTAAAAGAATATCTGGAAACCTATGACAATCTGTTTCTTCTGAAAGCTTTTACAAAGCGCTATGCTATGGCAGGTGTGAGACTTGGCTATGGTCTTTGCGGAAATAAAGGACTTCTGGAAAAAATAGAAGGTGTATGTCAGCCCTGGAATGTCTCTTCCATGGCACAGGCAGCAGGTCTGGCGGCTTTGCAGGAAAGAGAATATGTAGAAAAGGGAAGACAGGTGACCTTTCAGGAACTGGCATATCTGAAAGAAGAACTGACGGCGCTTGGCTATCCGGTTTATCCTTCTCAGGCGAATTACGTGTTTTTTACAGGTCCGGCGGATTTGTATGAGAAGCTGGAGCAGAAGAAGATCCTGATACGCGATTGCAGCAATTATACCGGACTTTCCAAAGGATATTACAGGGTTGCGGTGAAGGAACATGAAGAAAATCAGCAGCTTGTCAGGGCATTGAAAGAAATAGAAAGAAATAGAAAGAAATAGATAGAACCAAAGTTGAAAATGTGATTTTATAAAAGGAGGAACACATTTTGGCAAAAGCAATCATGGTGCAGGGGACAATGTCCAATGCCGGAAAAAGCCTTCTGGCAGCAGGCCTTTGCAGAATTTTTAAACAGGACGGTTACCGTGTGGCACCTTTCAAGTCCCAGAATATGGCGTTGAATTCTTTTATCACAAAAGAAGGTCTGGAAATGGGACGTGCCCAGGTGATGCAGGCAGAAGCAGCCGGAATTGCTCCTTCTGTTCTGATGAATCCTGTTCTTTTAAAGCCTACAAACGATGTAGGCTCCCAGGTGATCGTAAACGGTGAGGTTCTGGGAAACATGAGCGCCAGAGATTATTTCAAATATAAGAAAAAACTGGTGCCGGATATTATGAAGGCTTACAATGCTCTTGCAGCAGAAAATGATATTATTGTTATAGAGGGAGCCGGAAGTCCGGCGGAAATCAATCTGAAAAGTGATGATATCGTAAATATGGGTATGGCGAAAATGGCAAAGGCTCCGGTTCTTCTGGTGGGAGATATTGACCGTGGCGGTGTTTTTGCCCAGCTGATCGGAACTGTCATGCTTCTGGAAGAAGATGAAAAGGAGATGGTAAAAGGTCTGATCATCAATAAATTCCGTGGAGACAAAACCATTCTGGATCCTGGGGTGGAAATGCTGGAGGAGAGAAGCGGCATTCCGGTTGTAGGCGTAGCTCCTTATCTGAATATTCAGGTGGAGGATGAGGACAGCCTGACGGAACGTTTTGAGACAAAACGGACAGTAGACATGATTGACATTGCGGTGATCCGAGTGCCCAGAATTTCTAATTTCACAGATTTTAATCCGCTGGAGAGTATTCAGGGAGTTTCCCTTCGCTATGTAAAAAATCCATCAGAGCTTGGAAATCCGGATATGATCATTTTGCCGGGAACCAAAAATACAATGGAAGATCTTCTGTGGATGAGAGAAAATGGCCTGGAAGCGTTGATCCTGAAGGAGGCTGCGAAAGGAAAGCTGATTTTTGGAATCTGCGGCGGCTATCAGATGATGGGCGAGACTTTAAGCGATCCTCATGGAGTGGAAGCTGGCGGAACGATTAAAGGTATGGGTCTTCTTCCAATGGATACCGTTTTTGCAAAGAAAAAGACCAGAACCAGAGTGGAAGGCTCTTTTGGCCAGCTGACTGGTGCGTTTGCAAAGCTTAGTGATACTGCTCTGGAAGGATATGAGATCCATATGGGTGAGACTGCCTTGAAAGGAGATGCAAAGCCATCTACCAGTATTCAGGATAGCGTAACCGGAGAGAGAAAGGCGGATGGTGCTTATCTTGACAATGTGTGCGGAACCTATGTACATGGTGTTTTTGATAAAGAGGCAGTAGCTGAGGCAATCGTACAGATCATTGGAGAAAAGAAAGGTTTGGATGTATCTGGAATGACTGGTATGGATTTCCAGGCGTTTAAGGAAACCCAGTATGATATTCTGGCAGCAGAGCTCCGGAAACATCTGGATATGAAGAAGATATATGAAATCCTGGAAGAGGGGGTACAAATATGAAAGTAGAACTGGAAAATGTAAAACCAATGGACATAGAGAAAAGAAGCTTTGAGATCATCACAGAGGAGCTTGGCGATACCCCTCTGATTCCGGGAACAGAGCTGGTGGTAAAGAGATGTATTCATACAAGCGCTGATTTCGATTATGCGAAAAATCTTTGCTTTTCCGAAAACGCAGTGGAAAAAGCGATTCAGGCAATTAAAGATGGCGCCTGTATTGTAACCGACACCCAGATGGCAAAAGCGGGAATCAACAAGCGCGCTCTTGCAAGGTATGGCGGTGAGGTTTACTGTTTTATGTCAGATGAGGATGTGGCGAAGATTGCGAAAGAAAATGGTTCAACCCGTGCCACAGCCAGCATGGACAAGGCGGCCGGATTGGATAAAAAGCTGATCTTTGCTATTGGAAATGCACCTACAGCACTGGTTCGGCTTTATGAGCTGATCGAGGAGAAAAAGCTGGATCCCAAGCTGATCATCGGTGTGCCTGTGGGGTTTGTGAATGTGGTGCAGTCCAAGGAACTGATCATGCATACAAATGTACCGTACATTGTAGCCCGTGGACGTAAGGGCGGATCAAATATCGCAGCGTGCATCTGTAATGCCCTGCTGTATATGATTGACAACAACCGGGGATAAAAAACAGCGTATACTCTGTCTGTGGCAAATGGCAAAGTATACGCTGCTTTTACTATAAAAGTCCCGGACGGCAGCTGTGGGAGCGCCATAGGCGCAGAACAGCTGACTTTCATATATGGTGATGTTGCTGAATAGGCGACATATCCGTTTAATCTAAAACTACAGACTTTAGCAGTTCGCAGGCCGGGATGAAATCCTGTACTGGCATGGAAGAGCAGGACATAAGTACCGTCACATCTTTTTCACTTTCTTTTAAAATTTGTAAATGCAGGCTTTTTTCAGAGGCCTGTTTTTTTAATTCATCCCCGCTTTTTTCATAAGGCAAAGTAAGAGCCAGACTGGTACCGGCTGCGCCCACCTGAATCTGACAGCCACTGCCAAATACCTGACGGACTGAGCTGCGAAGCTGTTTTAATTTGGAAGAATAAAGTCGTTTCAGCTTTCTGGTCTGTGCAGCAAGATGACCGTCCCGGATAAATTGACACAGGGCAATCTGTTCTGCCTTGGAAGCGGTCTGGTTGTAAAATCCGGCTTTCTTTTTATAAGCATTGAGAAGCTCAGGAGGCAGGATCATAAAGCTGATACGGATAGAAGGCAGCAGCAATCTGGAAAATGAACCGATGTAAACTACGCCCTGTCCTCCGGAAAGTCCGAAAAGGGAGGGGGTAGGCTTCTGGAAATAGACAAATTCGTTTTCGAAATCATCTTCGATTACCAGATGATGGCGTTCATCTGCATATTTCAAAAGCTCCAGACGGCGCTTTACCGGCATGATCTCGCCCCACTTTGTCATGTGTGCAGGGGAAACATAGACCACATCACAGTCTTTGTCCCGGTAACAGATCTCATATCCATAGTCTCCGAAAACTGTGCTTCCGTGAACAAAAGAAGGGGTTGGAAAGGATACCCGGTGAAATTCCGGATATACTTCATGGATAAGAGGACAGAGAATCTGCAGCAGGCTTTGGAAACTGGCACCTACTACAATGTCATCCGGAGAACAAAGAATGTTTCGCCTCTCACGGATATAATCTGACAAAGTTTCCCGGAAATCCGCCTCCCCCTGGGGTTCGCCGTAGGTCAGCATGCGTTCATTCTGCCGGAGGGCGCTTTTCATGTAGCGGCTCCACAGGTCAAAACGAAAGCTTTCTTTATCCACACCTGAAGATGCCAGGTCATAGCGGTAATGAGTTTCTTTGTGAGTACCCGGCTGGTTGTTTATATGCTGGTGGGAGGCAATTTCTGTGACATAGTAGCCGCTTTGGGCTTTTGCCATAATGTAGCCGTCTGCGGCAAGCTGAAGATAGGCAGTTTCAATAGTAGTCCGGGAAAGCTTCAGCTCCTGGGAGCACTTGCGAAGAGAAGGCATTTTGCTTCCGGGGGCCATTTTCCCATCCAGGATCAGTTTGCGGTAGTATTCGTAAACTTCCATATAAAGATGCGTAGTGCGGTTCTGATTTTTTTCAATGTCTAACATAAAACTGTCCCCTCTAAAAAAGTTGAATTTGGATATTTCTGTACATACACTTAGGTGATATTTTATAATATAAACGAAAAATTTACAATAAAAATCAGGAGTGATATATTTGAAAAAAATAGCGGTAATCCAGGATCTGTCAGGGCTTGGAAAATGTTCCCTGACAGCGGCAATTCCGGTGATCTCGGTGATGGGTGTGCAGGCGGTACCGCTGCCAACAGCAGTACTCAGCAACCAGACTGGTTATCCTTCCTATTACTGTGATGATTATACAGAGCACATGGAACAGATCATGACAGAATGGGAGAAACGGAAGTTTTCCCCTGATGGAATTTATACGGGCTTTCTGGCTGACGAAGAACAGGCAGATAAGATTCTGGATTTTTTTCAAAGATTCCGAACGGAGAACACAATGGTGCTGGTGGATCCGGTTATGGGAGACAATGGCAGGGCTTATGGAATTTATACAGAAGGTCTGCGGGAAAAGATGCTTCAGCTGGTGGGAAACGCCCATGTGATTACGCCCAATCTTACGGAAGCTCTGCTTCTTTTATATGGGAAAGAAGGGATGGAAAAAAGATATGCCAGCCTTTTGGAACTGGATGGAAGGAAAAGGCTGGAACAGATCGGAAAGATTGGGGAGCAGCTGAAAAAAGAATATGGCTTACAGGCAGCTGTGATTACAGGCGTGGAATCCAAGAGGAATGTTTTGGCAGTTCTTCAAGAGGTATCTGTAATTTCAACTCAGAAGTTAAGTAGAACTTCTGAGCAGACAGAAAATCTGGCAGGAAAACCAAATTCAAAGGAAACAAGTCTGCCGCAGATGGGAAACCTTGTGGTGGAAAATGGTCATTTGTCCTGGTGTTTTGCCCCAAAAATAGGCGGCAGTTATTCTGGAACAGGAGACCTGTTTGCCTCGGTGCTTAGTGCCGGTCTGGTGAAAGAGATGTCCATGATGCACTGCGTAGAACTGGCGGTGAATTTTCTGTCCAAGGCAATTGCCCAGACGGTACAGGAAGGAACAGACCGGAATGACGGAGTCTGCTTCGAGGCGTATCTTGGGGAATTATGTAAAAGTTGATAAGAGAATAACAATTGCTGTAAAAGGATAATATCCACTGGCAATGTTACGCAAGGTGCTTTGAGATAGCGAATGATTTCGGAAAAGAAAGTTATAGTGCCGCAAAGTAATGTCTGCGAACCGCAATATAGATGAGAAGGAGAGTGTAATAATGGCAGATATCGTATATTGTTATAATGATGAGGTATATTTTAATCTGACAAATAAGTGTCCTTGCAACTGTACCTTTTGCATCCGCAACAATGGGAATTCGGTAGGAGAGGCAAAAACTTTATGGTTTGACAAGGAACCCACAATGGAGGAGATTTATAAAGCAATTGATGCTTTTGATTTTTCAGGATACAAGGAAGCGGTTTTCTGTGGCTATGGAGAGCCGACTATGGCGCTGGATAAGCTGATCGCCGTCAGTGAGTATATGAGAAGCAAATATCCGGCACATTTGGACCGCGATGGGAAGCCCTGTCCGGGAATCAAGCTTCGTCTGAACACCAACGGTCTTGGAGATCTGATCAATAAGCGCTCTATAGCGAAAGAGGTCTGTCAGGCAGTTGATATTGTTTCCATCAGTTTAAATATGCCAGATGCCAAGTCCTACAACGAAGTGGTACGCCCGGCTTACGGCGAGAAAGCCTTTGATGCCATGCTGAAATTTGCGCAGGATTGCAAAAAATATACAGAAAATGTGAAATTCACGGTTGTAGACTGTATCGGGGAAGAAAACGTTGAGAAAAGCCGTAAAGTGGCAGAGAAGCTTGGAATTCCGCTGAGAGTACGGGAGTATACGGCGGAATAAAATTGAGGAAAAAAAGACATCAATGCAGATGCATCATAAAATCAGTTGGAGACACTTTCAAATGTGCGCTGGATTTATCTATGAGATTTTATGAAAAATGGAAAAATCTGCATTGGTGTCTTTTGATATCTGTAGGTTATTTTTTTGCATTTGCAAAGCATTTGAACGCAGATAAGCAAGTAGCGAAGCGGACCTGGAATGTCCGCTTTACATGCCAGACCTGTTTTATATTAGGCGTCGCAAAATTTCCCGGAACTGGGGTACACAGGCCAGTATATCCGAATTCTCAAGATAAGGTGGCTCTTTATTTTCCCAGTCCGTGATGACACCGCCAGCTTCTCTTAAAATAACGGTAGCCCCGCTGTAATCCCAGGGCTTCAGATTTTGTTCCAGATAAGCGTGCTGTCTGCCGCAGGCTACATAGCAAAGGTCAAGGGCAGCAGAGCCGGTGCGCCTGAAATCTGCACAGTTCATAAAAATATTGTAAAATACCGGGAACAGTTCCTTTGCCCTGTTTTTTTCATAAGGAGAGGAGCCGAAAGACACTACAGCATCTTTGAATTCCGGCTGGTTGGACACATGGATAGGAGTTCCGTTCAGATAGGCACCTTCTCCTTTGGCACCGTAGAAGAGTTCCTCTGTAAAGGGATTATAGACCACTCCGAAAGTGATTTCCCCATTTTCATAAAGCCCCAGAGAAACTGCGCTTAAATGATAATCCCGGATTAAATTGGTGGTTCCGTCAATGGGATCCAGAATCCAGTAAGATTTCCGGGAATTCAGTCCAAGGTTCTCTTTCTCTTCGGCAATCAACCGGATTTCAGGAAATTCTTTTTCAAGGGCTTCCTTCAGGTAATTTTGTACGGCAACATCTACGTTGGTAACGTAATCGGCAGCCCCTTTTTCGGTAACCTTTTCGTGGGTCATTTCTTGGAGAATCAAGGGCTTGGCTTGTTTTACCAACTCTATGATTTTGGCTTGGTTTTCCTTATTCATATCAATATACCTCCTAACGTATGTCAAAAAATTTCAACAATTTGTATGGTCTAGAGAAAATTTACCATAAACGGAAAGAAAGGGCAAATGAAAAATTAAGCTGTAAAAAACGAAGAATAGTTGTTGTTACTGTTCACTGGTAACATTCCGCGAGGTGTTTTTTGTGAACAAAGTTCACAGAAAACCCGAGAGTTGCGGCGCGAAATCATGCAAAGCATGATTTCTGTGCATCGCGAAGCGTGTTACTGTGAACGGAGTGAACAGTAACTAGTTGTCTATCGTTGGTTAAGTATGCCGATAGCTACATAATCTGCTATGGGAAGAAGATATAAGAAAAAATGAAACTGAGAAGTACAAATTTTATAAAAAGGACTAAATAAAAATGGAGAGACGAAATGTCTCTCCTGAATGTCCAATCGATTTGAGCATCGAAGAGAGGCTGGATTGGTTCTATCATTTATAGTATATGCGGATATCTGAAAACTATGAATTGCATTAAAAGTGGCTTTCCCAATCGGATGGGAAATTAAGTCTGCGAATATCACATACATCAGAATAGTTATTCAGAAGCTGTTTGAAATCAGTTATAAAAGCCGTCCACGAATCTTCGGTTGGACGAAGATATTTCATTGAAAGCATAATCTGATATAGCCCATTGTACCGAGGATGCGGATGGATGACATCTGAATAAATAAGCTGTGGTCTTGTACTGATGCTGCGATTATAAATACGGCTGTTGTGAGCACAAATATTTCTCATGATGGAAACAGCCTGAATCCAGGATGTAAACATATCTTTTGATGGATTGATATCACGTCCATTGCTGTTTTTAAACTTATAATTTTTAATCAGCTCAGAAAAAGCAGTGTTGCTGCCGGTTTTCATATTTTTAATAGTTTTTGATATAGTGCCGAAAGACATAACCTCGACAGCAGCCCATATAGGAATGGCTCCATCGTGATTATCAAAGTTATGTTCTATAAAAACATCATTGGAACGGCTGATTTCAGATGCAATGGTGCTCTGATTCTTCCAGAATGTTTTTTTATCTTTAAATACGGAAGGATCATTTAAAACAAGTGCATCGTGAGTAATCTGGAATGCATTGACAAGTTGTGACTTTAATGCAACTTCAATTTGTGATAAATAGCTAAACAGCAGGTCTGACAGCTCTGAATCAAAGCGGTACAGTCTTAAAATATTTGATAAGGATGTTCCTTCTATGTACTTTTTGGTGGAAGGATCAATAAGATGAAAACTATAACCTTTTAAACGGTAATATCCAATTGTTGTTAACGCTATTTCAGCGGTGTCATTCGAATCGATAGTCATTCCAGTGTCTTTGAGTTTCTGAATTAATTGTGTAATGGATAAAAAATTCTTAGGATATGTATACATGGCTCACCTCTGGATATAAAAAGTCCCGCCGGGTTGCGCATTCTTGCCGAAACAAGACTAAGCGTGGCGGGTTCTGTTACACATATTTTACTTGGAACGAACCAATCTGTCAATACTTTGAGATAGGTTTGCTAAGATATTTTTGGGACTACTATATAGAATGCGAATTAAAAAAAGATTAAATATTGGCTCTTAAAGTCAGAGTTACTTTGCAGAATATTGCAAAAATCACTGAGCCTACATCCGGACTTAAAGCAATGAGTGCGATATGCTAAAACGCATTGAGATTGGAATGTCGGCAAAGTAGTTCAGGCTTGTCAACGGTATTGAAAAGAGAAAAACCATCTGGTCATATCTGAATAAGGAGCAGATTGATATGGTGGAAACACTGCAGAAAGTAGAAGTTGTCTTGGATATTCAGTTTTCTGCGGTAAACTGCAAAAATCTTTTGCTACACAGATTGATTTTATTTGCACTTTAGCGTATGATAAATTTGATTATTTGTGTCCTACTTAGAGAGCAATTTAACATGAAAAATTCAAACACTGTGTTCGACAGAGGGAGTTCCCGATGCTAAAAAGTAGGATATTCATGGGGTATTTCTGAAGATGCAGAAAAGAAGATAAATAAACAGATGGAAACGAATGTAGAGCTGAAAAGAAATCTTTCTATATATTTAACAGGCTTATTTGGAAAGTGATTTTCCTCAACAAATCTGATGTAGATGTGAAAATTCTACCTTGCTTATGAAAATACCCCAATTAGTCAGACACAGTCTGACCAATTTGAAACGCTTCCGACTATCAGCACTGGAAGAAAATACGACTGATTTATAAAAATAACAATCATCAATCAATAGATGGAGGAAAACAAATGGCGGGTAAAACAAATGCCAACATTGGCTTTGAAAAACAGTTGTGGGATGCAGCTTGTGTATTGTGGGGGCATATCCCGGCGGCGGAATATAGAAAGGTTATTATTGGATTGATTTTCCTGCGGTACATTTCTGCTGCGTTTGATAAACGGTATCAGGAACTTATAGCAGAAGGTGACGGTTTCGAGGATGACCGTGATGCTTACGAGATGGACAATGTATTTTTCGTTCCGGAGGAAGCTCGCTGGAGCAACATTGCATCCAAGGCACACACACCGGAAATCGGCACAATCATTGATAATGCAATGAGAGCCATTGAAGCAGAAAACAAAAAGCTGAAAAATGTACTGCCGAAGAATTATGCGAGTCCAGACTTAGATAAGCGAATCTTGGGTGATGTGGTAGATATTTTTACAAATAACATCGACATGAGCGATACGACTGCAAGTGAAGACTTGCTCGGTCGTACTTATGAATACTGTATTGCACAGTTTGCAGAAAAAGAAGGTGTTGGCGGCGGTGAATTTTATACACCGTCCAGCGTGGTAAAAACTCTGGTTTCCATTCTGCGTCCGTTTGATAACTGCCGAGTGTACGATTGCTGCTGCGGTTCCGGCGGTATGTTTGTACAGAGTGAAAAGTTCATTGAAGCACATGGTCATAAGCGTGGAGCAATTTCAGTGTATGGGCAGGAAGCAAACCCGGATACTTGGAAGATGGCGAAAATGAATATGGCAATCCGAGGTATTGATGCTGATCTGGGACCATACAATGCGGATACATTTACAAGTGACTTGCATCCGACACTGAAAGCAGACTTTATTCTCGCTAATCCCCCATTCAATTATCATCCGTGGGGACAGGAAAAACTGAAAGAAGACAAGCGTTGGAAATACGGTCTGCCGCCTGCAGGTAATGCCAACTACGCATGGATTCAACATATGATTCATCACCTTGCTCCGAATGGGAAAATCGGTCTGGTACTGGCGAATGGTGCGTTGTCTACGCAGAGCAGCGGCGAAGGTGAAATCCGAAAGAAAATCATCGAGGATGATCTGATTGAAGGCATTATCGCAATGCCTACCCAGCTTTTTTATAGCGTGACAATTCCTGTTACTCTGTGGTTCATTACAAAAGGTAAGAAACAGCCCGGCAAAACGCTGTTCATTGATGCCCGCAAGATGGGACATATGGTTGACCGTAAACATCGTGATTTTACAGATGAAGATATTCAGAAACTTGCAGATACCTTTGAAGCATTTCAGAATGGCACATTGGAAGATGTTCAGGGATTCTGCAGGGAGGCAACACTTGTGGACATTGCAAAGCAGGATTATATTCTGACTCCTGGACGATACGTCGGCATTGAAGAACCGGAAGATGACGGAGAACCGTTTGAGGATAAAATGAATCGTCTGACTTCTGAGTTGTCGGAGATGTTCGCAAAATCCCATGAACTGGAGGATGAAATCAGAAAGAAGCTGGGGGCGATTGGGTATGAAATTTGATACAATAAAATTATCTGAACTTGCAGCAATTCAGACAGGACCATTCGGTAGCCAACTACACAAGGAGGATTACGTAGTTCATGGAACGCCTATCGTTACAGTAGAACATCTCGGAAGCAGAAAGTTTACAGAACAAAATCTTCCTTGTGTTTCAGACAAGGATAAAGAAAGGCTAGAAAAATACGTACTGAAAACAGGAGATATTGTTTTCAGCCGCGTAGGATCAGTTGATCGTTGCTCATATGTTAGTGCAGAATATGAAGGATGGATGTTTTCGGGGCGATGCCTTAGAGTACGACCTTGTGAAAAATTGAATCCAGAATATTTGTATTATTTCTTTTTATTGGAAAAAACAAAACAGTTTGTTCGTAATATTGCTACCGGTGCAACGATGCCATCTATTAATACGAAATTTATGGGAGAGATTCCAATAAGAGTCCCATCTCTGGATGCACAGAATAAGATCGCCAGTATTCTATGGATGATAGACGATAAAATTGAGTTAAATAAAAAGATAAACAAGAATTTAGCGACTTAAAGGTTAATGTCTGAGACATCCAATTCGCCAGACATCAACATAGGTAACAATGCATCTCTGATATCAGAAAGTCGTGAGTTTTCTGCTTCAAGCACTTCCTGCTGTTGGAAAATTGGAGTGCAAAAGGCATTGAACTTTTCGATAGTTTCGTTATCAGGAATTACAACAGGGACAGATTTCATACCTGCACCTGATATTTCCTTAAAAGTTGAACCCGAAGCCATCCCCTCGATGGTCGGCAATAAAAATTTCAGAAGATAATACATAAAGGATGTACCAACATTTTCATTTGGAACTACCGATTTGAATCCCTGATTAGTTGTTATTTCATTGGCAGCAATGGCAATGTATCCAATAGGTGCTCTGGAACTAAACAGAACTGTTCCGGTTGGCATTTTGGTTGCACTGCTCTTGTAAAATCCTAATTCTGAAATATCAATTTCACCGTGAGAGATAAATTTTGACTTATTAAGAGATAAATCCTTTGGAGTGATCCATGCTATGCCTTGCTCGGAGTAATATTCTGGCTTTGTTTTGGATGGGGTTCCACCTGCAACAACAGTTCCAAGGTCCGAAAGCATACCATCTTTCCATGTTGGATTAGCATTTTCAACAAATAATGAGTGAAAAAGAGCTTCTGCTTGCTGCTCTAAATTCTTGTTTAACCTAAATACTCCTACCAACGGCAGGAGCTAAAGCCAATGGAACTGCCGTTGAGTCGTTCTCTGGAAAATAAATTTGAAGGAGAATGACCTATGAAACAACAGATTATTTCAGAGGTGGTGCAGCAAATGCTGCCACACCTCGACAACGCACAAATGCAGCAGTTGCAAAAAGTGCTTGAAAACACACTGTTTGGCTGTGAAATTACAGCACAGACAGAAAAGAAAGATATGAACGATAACCAAAAGCTGATAGACGCTTTTGTTTCGGCAAAACGAATTGAAGGCTGTTCAGAGAAAACGCTGAAATATTACCGCACAACCATTGAAATGATGGTAGCTTCGACAGATAAAGGTATTCGCCATATACAGACGGAGGATTTGCGTTCCTATCTGACGGATTATCAGAGCAAGAACCAGTCCAGCCGTGTGACGATAGATAATATCCGCAGAATTCTGTCCAGTTTTTTCTCTTGGTTGGAGGATGAGGACTATATTTTGAAAAGCCCTGTTCGCCGCATCCATAAGGTGAAAACGGCAACCAACATCAAAGAAACCTACACAGATGAGGACTTGGAAAAAATGCGCGACAACTGCACAGAACTTCGTGATTTGGCAATGATTGATATGCTGGCCTCTACCGGAATGCGTATCGGTGAAATGGTTTTGCTGAATAAAGCGGACATCAATTTTAATGAGCGTGAATGTGTCGTTTTCGGTAAAGGCGATAAGGAACGCATTGTATACTTTGATGCTCGGACGAAGATTCATCTGCAAAACTACATTGATAGCAGAATGGATGATAATCCGGCATTGTTTGTTACTCTGCGTTCTCCGCATGAGAGAATCAAGATCGGCGGCATAGAATCCCGCCTGCGTGAAATGGGAAAACAGCTGGATATTCCCAAAGTTCATCCGCATAAGTTCCGAAGGACGCTTGCAACGATGGCAATTGACAAAGGAATGCCTATTGAGCAGTTACAGAAACTCTTGGGACATAAAAGAATAGATACGACCTTACAGTATGCAATGGTTAAGCAGAGCAATGTTAAGTTGGCTCATAAGAAATATATAGGCTAGAGGAGAAAAGGTATTGTGATTATTGAATTAGAGGAACTTGTTAAGAATGGAGAAATTGAAATAAAAACAGGACCATTTGGCACCCAACTAAAAGCGGCAGAATATGTTGAAAGTGGAACTCCAGTTCTAAATGTGAAAAATTTAGGATATTCAACAGTTGTAACAACAAAAGTAGATTATGTTGGTGAGAAGACACTTGAACGGTTATCTATGCACATACTTAAAGAGGGAGATATTGTATTTGGAAGAAAGGGGGCTGTTGATCGTCATGCCTACATAGGAGCAAATGAAGCGGGATGGATGCAGGGATCAGATTGTATCAGATTAAGAGTAAAAACAAACAAAATCAATCCACGATATTTATCATATTATTTTCTTACGCCTAAGCATAAAGCTTTCATGATAAGCATGTGCTCACATGGAACGACAATGGCATCCTTAAATCAAGGCATTTTGTCGAAAATAGAGATAGACTTGCCAGAACGGTGCATACAAGACCGTATAGTATCAATTATTGCAGTTTTGGATAAAAAAAGAAAAACAAATGAGAAGTTAAACAAGAATTTAGAGCAACAAGCTCAGGCAATTTACAGCCGTATGTTTATTGAGCACCGACAAGAAAGTTGGAGCACAGGGCAGCTGTCTGACTTAATCTCAGTTAAGTATGGAAAAGATCATAAAAAACTGGCTGACGGAAACTATCCAGTATATGGATCAGGCGGAATAATGCGATATGTAGAAAAGCCTCTCTATACTGGCGAATCTGTTCTAATTCCCCGTAAAGGAACTCTTAACAATGTCATGTATGTCAATGAAGCGTTCTGGTCGGTAGACACCATGTTCTATACCGAGATGCTGCGTCCTAATATTGCAAAATTTGTATACCATTTTGTAAAAAGCAAAGATCTGGCTTCACTGAATGCTGGCTCTGCTGTACCGAGCATGACAACCAATATTCTTAACGCAATGCAACTATATATTCCTGACGAAAAAACATTAGAAAAGTTTGAGAATATAGTTTCGCCAATGTATAGTGCAATGCAGGAAAACACAAAAGAATCCAAGATTCTTGCCAATACTCGTGATGCACTTCTGCCAAAACTTATGCCCGGCGAGCTTGATGTCTCTGACATCGATCTTTAAGCCGCTAAATTCTTGTTTACCACGAAAAATGTAACGAAAAAAGGAGTGATTAACCTATGGCTGGCTTTTATACCGAAGCAGACTATGAAAATTCTGTTATAGAGCTATTTCAGAATATGGGGTATCGGCATGTCTATGCTCCTGATTTGGAGCGGGACTTCAAAAGCCCCCTGTATGAAGATAAATTAGACGAAACACTGCATCGTTTGAATCCGGATATGCCGGAGGACGCAATTCACGATGCTTTGTATAAGCTGAGAAATTTTGAAAATGCGGAAATTGTGCAGAAAAACGCTCTTTTTATGGATTACATTCAGCACGGTGTAGAAGTGCGTTATTTTGTCAAGGGTGAGGAACGCTCCGGCTTGGTATATCTTGTTGATTACAAGAATCCGGACAACAACTCCTTTATTGTGGCGAACCAGTGGACATTTATTGAGAACAGCACCAAACGCCCTGACGTACTGCTATTTTTGAATGGTATGCCGGTAGTCCTGGTGGAACTGAAATCTCCCTCTCGTGAGGAAACGGATGCATCCGAAGCATACACACAGATTCGCAACTATATGCATGAGATTCCTTCCATGTTTATTTATAACTGTATCTGTGTTATGAGTGACCTTATGACATCGAAAGCTGGTACAATCACTTCTGGCGAAGATCGCTTCATGGAATGGAAAACGAAGGACGGCGGCTATGAAAATACACAGTATGCTCAGTTCGATACATTTTTTGAGGGTATTTTTGAAAAAGAACGTTTACTGGATATTATCAAGAACTTTATCTGTTTCTCCAATGAAGGAACCAAACAGTTCAAGATATTAGCAGGTTATCACCAGTATTTTGCTGTCAATAAGGCAGTACTTTCCACGAAACACGCAACGGAGACGGACGGCAAGGGTGGTGTATTCTGGCATACACAAGGCAGCGGTAAATCGCTGTCGATGGTATTTTATGCTCATCGTCTTCAAGATGCTCTGGACAGTCCGACCATTGTAGTTATCACAGACCGTAACGACTTAGACGATCAACTATACGGACAGTTTGCCAAGTGTAAGGATTTTCTGCGTCAGGAGCCTGTTCATGCAGAAAGCCGAGCGCATTTGAAAGAACTTCTGGACGGTAGAAAAGCAAATGGTATTATTTTTACTACGATGCAAAAATTTGAGGAATCCTTTGATTGTCTTTCCGAACGCAGAAATATTGTGGTTATGGCAGATGAAGCTCACCGTGGACAGTACGGTCTAAAGGAAAAGGTCGATGCGAAAACAGGCGAAATTAAGATCGGTTCTGCCCGCATTATCCGAAATGCACTGCCGAATGCTACATTTATTGGCTTCACCGGAACGCCGATTTCTATGAAAGACCGCAACACTCGTGAAGTGTTCGGTGACTACATAGATATTTATGACATGACACAGGCGGTTGAGGATGGTGCTACCCGTCCGGTATATTATGAAAGCCGTGTTATCAAGCTGAAACTGGATGAGCAGACTTTGAAGCTCATTGACCAAGAATATGACATTATGGCAAAAAATGCTGATTCAGAGGTTATCGAAAGGAGCAAAAAAGAACTGGGGAAGATGGAAGCCATTCTTGGCAATGAGAAAACTATCAACTCCCTTGTGGACGATATTTTGAATCATTATGAAAATTATCGTGCGAATCTGCTCACAGGTAAGGCAATGATCGTAGCATACTCACGCCCTATTGCCATGAAGATATATGAGCGTATCTTGCAACTTCGTCCCGGATGGACGGATAAAGTTGCTGTTGTTATGACAGGTAGTAACAAAGATCCAGAAGAATGGAATAAAATCATCGGCAATAAACACCATAAGGATGAGCTGGCAAAGGAGTTTAAGGATAATGATAGTCCGCTGAAGATTGCCATTGTCGTGGATATGTGGCTTACAGGATTTGATGTGCCATCTCTTGCAACCATGTATGTGTACAAGCCGATGCAGGGGTATAATCTGATGCAGGCTATTGCCAGAGTAAACCGTGTATTTGGAGATAAGGAAGGCGGTCTGATTGTCGATTATGTTGGCATTGCTTCTGCATTGAAGCAGGCAATGAATGACTACACTACTCGCGATAGGAAGAATTACGGTGATACCGATGTTGCCAAGGTTGCATATCCGAAGTTCCTTGAGAAACTGTCTATCTGTCGGGATTTGTTCCACGGTTATGATTATTCCAAGTTTATGACAGGTACGGATTTGGAGCGTTCCAAGGCAATCAGCGGTGCGGTCAACTTTATTGTCGCTGTGAATAAAGAACAGGAACGAGAGAATTTCCTGAAAGAGGCATTGCTGCTCAGGCAAGCATTGTCGCTGTGTTCCTCTCTGGTAGAAAAAGAGCTGCGTGTGGAAGCGGCATTCTTTGAATCCGTTCGTGTGCTTGTTACAAGATTGATGAATCAGGGAGAGGGGAAGAAAATTTCTCTGCCAGAAATGAATGCTCGCATTAACGAGCTTCTGAAAGCCAGTGTTCAGAGCGAAGGCGTCATTAACCTTTTCTCAGATATAAATCAGGAATTTTCGCTCTTTGATCCAAAGTTCCTTGAGGAAATCTCTAAAATGAAGGAGAAAAACCTTGCTGTAGAGCTGTTAAAAAGGCTGATTGCGGAACAGGTGCAGATTTACCGTCATACAAATGTGGTAAAATCGCAGAAATTCAGTGAAATTATACAGCGTGCTATGAATACGTATTTGAATGGAATGTTGACCAATGAACAGGTTATTGAAGAATTGCTGAATCTGGCAAAACAGATTGCGACAGCTCATAAAGAGGGAGACAAGCTTGGACTGACTGCTGATGAACTGGCATTTTATGATGCGCTGACAAAGCCGGAGGCCATTAAGGATTTCTATGAAAACGAAGAACTGATTGCCATTACAAAGGAACTGGCAGATACACTGCGTAAGAACAGAACAATAGATTGGCAGAAACGGGATTCTGCCAGAGCGAAAATGCGTATGATGATTAAGCGGTTGCTCAAAAAGCATCGCTATCCGCCGGAAGGAATGGATGATGCAGTGCAGACCGTGATGACACAGTGTGAGCTATGGACAGATAATAATGATATGGAGAATTACGCTGAGAATAGCAAGGTGTATACCTATTCTCCGAAAACGGAATTGGGTATGGTTGCTGAAGACACGGCACCGTATGGGAAATAGATGTATAAGTAAGTAAGGGGATGCCTATATTATATTCAAAATCAAAAACATTGTTAAAGAAATATCTTTACTTTATTTAAGAGGCAAGTTATAATAGCAATGCTTAAAAGAATAAATGTGCCAAGTGCTGAAAAATATATAAAATTTATACTATTTTCAGAAGAGGGAATCAGGTGAGAATCCTGAACGATCCGGTCACTGTATTCAGTTATGCCACATTCATATCCATTGCATTTTTATGTGAGAAGGGAATGGGGATTTAAGCTGTAAGCCAGGAAACCTGCTTGGTTCATAGAAAGAAACTTCCGTGTAAAGTGCTGTCTTTCGTATCATGTTTTTTTGTGATGCCCGCTTTTCATGGAAGCGGACTTTTTTTCTTTTAAAAACAGAAATTCAAAAGAAAAAGTGAGGAGAAAAAGCATGAAAAACATGAAAACAGCAGCAGGAATGTTATGTCTGGCAGGAATTCTCAGCCTGGGAATGGGAACAACTGTATTTGCGGAGGATGGAGACAGCCATTATCCCGTAACGATCACAACCTACAATTACGAGAATGAGCCAGTTGAAATGACTTTTGAGAAAGCTCCGGAGAAAGTATTTGCCTATGCAAACTCTAACGTAGAAGAGCTTCTGGCACTTGGTCTCGGTGATAAGATCGTAGCAGCCTGCGGCCTGGACGGTGATGTGCGTGAGGATTTAAAAGATGAATTTGACAAGATTCAGTATATGGATACCAAGCCATCCAAAGAGGAAGTTGTTGCAATGGAGCCTGATTTTATTGCGGCATGGTATTCTTCTTTCAGTGATGACTGGCTTTCTGATGTAAGCTTCTGGCAGGAGAGAGATGTAAATACATACATGTCCCTGAACAGTTCTGCAAAGGGACCGGCTTCTGAGTTCCCACGTACAATTGAAGACGAATATGAGGATATCCTGAACCTTGGCAAGATCTTTGATTGCGAAGACAAGGCAGAGGAAATCGTTGATCAGATGAAGGGTGAGATTGATAAAGTAAAAGAGCATGTGGAAGGAACAGACCCGTTATCCGTAGCCGTTCTTGAGGATGAGGGAGATTCCTTCCGTGTATATGGAACAGAGACACTTGGCGGAAATATTCCGGAGACACTTGGTGCAGAGCTGAAGCTTGGTGCAGAGAACTCTGAAAACGTTGGTGCAGAGGATCTGATTGCAGCTGATCCGGATGTATTATTCATGATCAACTATGATGGATTTATGACAGCTGATGAGGCAATCGCTGATATTACAGATAACCCTGCATATGCGAGCCTTTCTGCAGTTAAGAACAACAAAGTATTCTCTGTAAACCTGAACGAGGTATACTGCAGCGGTGTCAGAACCTATGATGGAATTATGACATTTGCAAAAGCATTATATCCGGATCTGTACGAATAAAATGAAAAGAAAACCGGATTTTAAAAATGGAATTTTTCATGGAAAGCCGATCTATGTGCTGGCGGTGATATTACTGACTGTGCTTCTGGTGATATCCATTCTGACTGCAGTTACCATTGGTTCTGTAGATCTTTCTGTGAAAGATGTGTATAGTGTAATTTTGTATAAAGTGTTTGGAATCGGGGATCCGGAGGTTTATGGTGTAGGAGCCATGTCTGATATTGTGTGGTTTATCCGCCTTCCCCGTATTCTTCTTGCAACAGCCGTTGGCATGGGTCTGGCAGTTGCAGGTGTGGTAATGCAGGCCATTGTGAAAAATCCGATTGCAGATCCGTATATTCTGGGTATTTCCTCTGGTGCATCTCTTGGTGCAACAGTGGCAATCTTTCTTGGAGTTGGAGCCGTATTTGGCTCCAACTCTATTGGAATCTGCGCATTTATCGGAGCTTTCCTTATTTCTGTACTGGTACAGATCACTGCAAATATAGGAGGCCGGGCAAATTCGGTCCGACTTCTGCTTGCAGGTACAGCACTTGGAAGTGTGTGCAGTGCATTTTCAAACTTTGTTGTCTATATTGCGGGCGACAGAGATGGAATCCAGACAGTTACTTTCTGGCTGATGGGAAGTCTGGCAGGCGCGAAATGGGAAAATCTGGCTGTGATTATTCCCTGCGTTTTTATAGCAACCCTGTTTTTCTGCACCCAGAGCCGTATTCTCAATATGATGCTGCTTGGAGATGAGGTATCCATCACATTAGGAACTGACCTGCACAGATATCGTCAGGTGTATCTTGTAGTGACAGCACTGTTGATCGGTTTTGTGGTATATTCCGCAGGTATCATTGGATTTGTAGGACTCATTATTCCTCATGTGGTACGAATGTTCTTTGGAACCGATCACAAGAAAATGCTTCCACTGTCAGCACTTAGCGGTTCCATTTTCTTGATCTGGGCAGATGTTGCTTCCAGGATCATTATTCCCAAGAGTGAAGTCCCAATCGGAATCCTGGTATCCATGATCGGAGCACCTTGCTTTATTTATCTGCTGGTACGCAGATCTTATGGATTCGGAGGTGAGAAATCATGAAACTGACAGCTTCTGATATCCATGTGGAGCTTGGCGGAAATGAGATTCTTAAGGGAATTGACGCAGCCATAAAGGAAAAGGAATTTGTAGGAATTATAGGACCAAACGGAAGTGGAAAAAGTACATTGCTGAAATGTATTTACCGTGTACTTAAGCCAGATACCGGCGTGATCATGCTGGATGGAAAACCGCTGAACGAATATAAGGTAAAGGATTCTGCAAAAGCACTGGCAGTGGTGTCCCAGCACAATTACTATAATTTTGAATTTTCCGTACAGGAAATTGTAATGATGGGAAGGGCTCCTCATAAGAAAACCATGGAACGGGATAATGCCGAGGATTATAAGATCGTGGAAGAGTGTCTGGAAAAAGTGGGAATGCTTCCCTATCGGCACCGTGTTTTTTCCAGTCTGTCTGGCGGTGAGCAGCAGCGAATCATTCTGGCAAGAGCTCTGGCGCAGAAAACTGACTGTCTGATCTTGGATGAGCCTACCAACCATCTTGACATCAAATACCAGCTCCAGCTTCTGGATATTGTAAAAAGTCTTGGGGTCACTGTGATCGGTGCTTTGCATGATCTGAATATTGCAGCAGCATACTGCGACCGGATCTATGCCATGAAGAACGGTCGTCTGGTGGCTTGCGGAACTCCGGAAGAAGTCATTACAGAAGATTTTATACATATGTTATATGAAGTAGATGCAACTGTAAAAAAGGATGAATACGGCATGCTGAATGTTACATACCATCCTTTGCATGTGAAAAAATAAAGGAAAAGTGGAGGAAATCTGAATGAGCGATACAGCAAAAAAAGGGATCCTTGTAGTCAGCTTTGGCACCAGTCACGAGGACACCAGAGCAGTGACCATTGATGCAATTGAAAAAGAAATTGGAGCTGCTTTTACAGATTGTAAAGTTTATCGCGCATGGACAAGCAAGATGATCCTTGCCAGAATTGCAAAGAGAGATCATATTCACTATGACAATGTGACAGAAGCAATGGAGCGTATGAGAACAGATGGAATCACAGAGGTGATCGTCCAGCCTACGCATGTAATGAACGGTGTGGAAAATGACCTTATGAAAAAGGATGTTCTGGCGTGTGCGGATCATTTCCAATCTGTGAAATTCGGAGCTCCTCTGCTTACAACAGAAGAAGACAATAAGTATGTGGTGAAAGCGATTGCAGATGAGTTCCCTGTAATTAAAGATAAGGAGACGGCACTTGTGCTTATGGGGCATGGAACCGAGCACTACGCAAATGCCGTTTATGCCGCACTGGATTACAGGTTCGAGGATATGGGATATGAAAATGTGATCGTAGGAACTGTGGAAGGTTATCCTGAAATTGACCAGGTCCTGAAACAGCTTGGAAAATGCAGGGTAAAAAAAGTGGTAATCGCACCGTTTATGATCGTTGCTGGTGACCATGCGAAAAATGACATGGCAGGAGAGGAAGAAGACTCCTGGAAAAATATCATCAGCAAAGCTGGTTATGAAGTGCAGACAGTTCTGAAAGGACTGGGGGAATATGAAAGTATTCGAAAACTCTTTGTGGAACATGCGAGGGAAGCGGTATGATTTAAATTGGGACACTGACCTGCCTTCACTCCAATAATGTATGTGCCAGAGTGGGATGCCTGAAGGCCTTTCAGAATCGCAGTGACTTTTTTGATGGATATTCTCCGGACACACTTCTGGGAGCAATGATGACCTGTAATGGATGCAAAAGTGCAAACCCCAAAGAACCGGATGTAGATGAGGGAATTCTGGAAAAAATAGACAGGCTGGTCAGCGAAGAAATTAAGGTGATGCATGTGGGAGCCTGTCGTCTGGACAGGGAGAAAAAAGAGTGCCCACGAATTGCCAAAATCTGTGAGATGATAGAATCCAGGGGAATCCAGGTGGTAAGAGGAACTCACAGAGAATCCTGAAACAGGATAGAGAAATCGTATAGGGGAAACTTCCAGGCAGATTGTGGAAAATAGTCTGTCTGGAAGCTTTTTTATTGCTGTGTTTTGCCTGGCTTTATTGACAATATACGCAGGAATTAGTAAAATGAGCGGTGGCAGAAAATGATATTTAAGGAGAATTACATAAGATGAGTATTTCTATGATTGGAATAGACCATAGTATGGCTCCCGTAGATATACGAGCCTTGTTTGCATTTACCAGAAAAAATGCAGGGGAGGCTATGGAAAAATTAAAGGAACAGCCGGGAATAGACGGCTGTATTATTCTTTCTACATGCAATCGCCTGGAGGTATGGGCAAGTGTAGATGATACGGCAGAGCTTTCTTTATACAAAGAGCTTTGTAAACTGAAAAACATTAATGATGATCAGTACGAGATATATTTTACAAAGCGTGAAGGCCATGCTGCTGTGGAACATCTGTTTTACCTTGCATCAGGTCTGAAATCCCAGATACTTGGAGAAGATCAGATTCTTACTCAGGTAAAAGATGCACTGGGAATTGCCAGAGAGCATTTTACAACAGATGGAGCCCTTGAAGTGCTTTTCCGAATGGCTGTAACAGCAGGAAAAAAGATTAAAACTGAGGTGCCATTTTCTCATGGAAATCCGTCTGTGATCCATCAGGCGATAGAAATGCTTGACAGACAGGGCTATTGCGTACAGGATAAGGTCTGCATGGTGATCGGAAATGGGGAAATGGGAAAGGTTGCAGCCCAGGCTCTTATGGAAGCCGGTGCAGATGTGACTGTAACCGTGCGTCAGTATCGCAGCGGAATGGTGAATATTCCATTTGGATGTAAACGAATTAATTATGGCGAAAGAATGGACTATCTGCCTAAGTGTGATCTTGTAGTCAGTGCTACGGCAAGTCCGAATTTTACTTTGCGTGAGGAACTGTTTGAAAATCTGGAACTGGAAAAAAGTATTGTTCTCATTGATCTGGCAGTTCCAAGGGATATTGAACCGGAGGTTGGAAAATTCGAAGGGATAACCTTGTTTGATATGGATAGCTTCCGCATGGAAGAAACTCCGGATGAGCTTCAGGAAAATCTTGAGGCGGCAGGACTGATCGTGAGAGATCAGATGGATGAATTTTTTAAATGGTTAGATGGTAAGGAACTGATACCAAGAATTCAGGAAATCAAAGAGAATGCAGTGAATGACTTTAACCTGCGGATCATGAAGCCATTGAAAAACACACAGATGGATGAGCAGGAAAAAGAGAAGTTGATAAATGCAGTGGATACTGCAATGGGGAAGGTTATAAATAAAATGCTGTTTGCATTGAGAGACAGTGTGAATGAGAAAGCATTTCTGGAATGTGTAGCAGGATTGGAGAAAACATATGAAAAATAAGCGCTATTTCCCACTGTATGTGGATCTATCGGATAAGAACATTGTGGTAGTGGGTGGGGGAACCATTGCCACAAGAAGAGTGAAAGCATTATTATTATTTACCAGGAATATTACAGTAATTGCGCCGAAGATGACAGCAGATCTCTGGGAACTGGGCAAGCTGGGAAAAATTCAGATCCAGCCCCGCCCTGTGAAAAAATCAGATTTCTCTATGGCTTATATGGTGCTGGCTGTTACGAATAACAGTGAGTTAAATGAGGAAATTTACCGTATCTGTAAAGAAGAGGGAATTTATGTAAATGTTGCAAGTGATAAGAATTTGTGCGATTTTTACTTTCCCGGAATTTGTCTGAAGGATGATATTGTAGTGGGAATCACGGCCAGCGGTGTCAATCACAAAAAGGCTAAGGCAGTAAGAGAAAAAATGCAGGCACTTCTGGAAGAACTGGAAAAAGATGAGGATAGTTATGAATAAAAAAGTTGTGATCGGAAGCAGGGAAAGCAAGCTTGCCGTACTGCAAAGCCAGATGGTGAGGGACTATATTGTCTGCAAGCACCCGGAAACAGATGTGGAAATTCTTACCATGAAGACCACAGGTGACAAAATTCTGGACCGTACGCTTGATAAAATCGGAGGAAAAGGTCTGTTTGTAAAAGAACTGGACCGGGCGCTTCTGGAAGGAAGAAGCCAGTTGTCGGTTCATAGTCTGAAAGATATGCCAATGGAAATCTCAGAGGAACTTCCCATACTTGCTTTTTCCAGACGTGAAGATGCAAGGGATGTACTGGTTCTTCCAGAAGGCTGCTATACTTTGGATCCATCCAAACCCATCGGATGTTCCAGTCTTCGAAGAAAACTGCAGCTGAAAGAAATTTATCCGGATATGAATGTGAAAAGCATTCGTGGAAATCTTCAGACAAGACTGGAGAAGCTGGATAACGGAGATTATGCTGGGTTAGTTCTTGCAGCCGCAGGGTTGAAGCGTCTGGGACTTGAAAAAAGAATCAGCCGGTATTTTGATACAGAAGAAATGGTTCCGGCAGCAGGTCAGGGAATCCTGGCTGTCCAGGGAAGAAAAGGGCTGGATTATGAATATCTGGAAGGATATGACGATCTGCAGGCACACCAGGCGGCAGCAGCGGAGCGTGCCTTTGTGAAATATTTAAACGGAGGCTGTACTTCTCCTGTGGCAGCCTATGGAGAAATCAAAGATGGTCAGTTGAAACTTACCGGCCTTTATTACGAGGAAGAAACCGGACATTACCTGAAAGGATATAAAACCGGAAATCCTTCAGATGCAGAAAAACTGGGAACTTCTCTTGCAAAAGAACTGCAGGAGCGCTGCAAAGTGGAATACAAAGAGTCCGGCTTGCAGGAAGACAACAAAAAAGAACCGGGAAAAGTCTGGCTGGTGGGAGCTGGCCCTGGAGATGTGGGACTTTTTACAATGAAAGGTGCCCAGGTGCTGGAACAGGCAGATGTGGTTGTTTATGACAGCCTGGTAGGACAGGGAATCCTGACCAGAATTCCTGCTTCTGCAAAATTGATTAACGTGGGAAAACGAGCCGGCCACCATACCATGTCCCAGGAGAAGATCAACCAGGTTCTTGCGGATGAGGCAAAAAAGGGCAACCGGGTAGTACGCCTGAAAGGCGGCGATCCTTTCCTTTTTGGACGAGGAGGAGAGGAACTGGAGCTTCTTACAAAGGAGGGTATTCCTTATGAAATAGTTCCTGGTGTGACCTCCCCGATTTCCGTACCTGCATACAATGGGATTCCTGTGACACACCGGGATTTCTGTTCCTCTGTCCATGTTATCACCGGACATAAACGCAAGGGTATGGAGTACGACATTGATTTTGGGGCACTGGTGCATACAAAGGGAACTCTTGTTTTTCTTATGGGAATCACTGCCATGGAGGATATCTGCAATGGCCTTATGAAAGCTGGTATGGAACCGGATATGCCTGCCGCTGTTTTGTCCAAAGGAACCACAGCAGGCCAGAAACGAGTGGTAGCTACTGTTGGTACCCTGAAAGCTGCGGCTGATCAGGCGAAGATCCAGACACCGGCCATTATTGTGGTAGGAAAGGTCTGCACTCTGGCAGATGATTTTGCCTGGTATGAGAAATTACCTCTGGCAGGCTGGAAGATCCTTGTCACCCGGCCAAAGGAGAATATTTCCAGAACTGCGGCCCTTCTTCGGGAGAAAGGTGCAGAAGTACTGGAACTTCCATCCATCAGTATTATCCCTCTGGAGGATCAGAGCAGACTGTACCAGGCCTTTTCTCATATCCGCAGCTATGACTGGCTGGTATTTACAAGTCCTGCAGGCGTGGAAGTTTTCTTCAGGCAAATGGAGAAAAAGAAGATCGACCTGCGTTCTCTTGGAAATGCAAAAATCGCGGTGATCGGTGAGGGCACAAAGAAGAAATTTCTGGAAAGAGGAATCTATCCGGATTTCATGCCTTCTGTTTATGATGGAAATACCCTTGGAAAAGAGCTTGGCGCTCTTTTAAATGGAACAGAAAAGATTCTGATTCCAAGAGCCTCCCTTGGAAACAAGGAACTGGCAGAAGAACTGAAAAAAACAGGTGCACAGGTGGATGATGTTCCGACCTATGAGACTGGATATGTAAGCAGTCCTCTTATTAATGAGAAGAAAAAATTTGAAGAGGGCACTATTGACCTGGCTGTATTTACCAGTGCTTCCACAGTGAAAGGCTTTGTGGAGAGCACCAAAGGACTTGATTATTCCAGGGTTCGTGCTGCATGCATTGGAAAACAGACTCGTGCAGCGGCGGATTCTTATGGAATGCAGACATATATGTCAGAAAAAGCAACCATCGACAGTCTGATCGAACTGGTTGAGACACTGAAGAGGAGAGAAGAAAAATGGAACTGATTAAGAGACCTAGAAGATTAAGGGGCGGTGCGAATTTGCGTAAAATGGTGAGAGAGACCAGAATGGACAAATCTTCTCTTATCTATCCGCTGTTTGTAATGGAAGGAAATGGAATCCAGGAAGAGATCCCTTCCATGGAAGGGCAGTACCGTTACAGCCTGGACCGTCTTCCCTATAAGCTGGAGCAGTTGGAAAAAGCAGGAGTAAACAGCATTATGCTTTTTGGAATCCCGGATCATAAGGATGAAGTCGGAAGCGGCGCTTACGCTCAGGATGGTATTGTACAGAAGGCACTTCGGGAAGCAAAGAGCAGATTTCCAGAGATGTATTATGTGACAGATGTGTGCATGTGTGAATATACTTCCCACGGTCACTGCGGCGTTCTTTGCGGCCATGATGTTGACAATGACAAGACATTGGAGCTTCTGGCAAAAACAGCTCTGTCTCATGCGCAGGCTGGCTCTGATATGATCGCTCCTTCCGATATGATGGACGGGCGTGTGGCTGCTATCCGTAAAGAACTGGATCTGGGCGGTTATACCAATATTCCGATCATGTCTTATGCGGTGAAATATGCTTCTGCGTTCTATGGTCCATTCCGCGATGCAGCCGGAAGTGCTCCTGCTTTTGGAGACCGCAAGAGCTATCAGATGGATTTCCACAACAGAAGAGAGGGAATGAAAGAAGCTCTTATGGATATTGAAGAAGGCGCTGATATTATTATGGTGAAGCCTGCCATGTCCTATCTTGATATGGTATCTGAGATCTCCAAGGCTGTGAATGTTCCGGTAGCTGCCTATAGTGTAAGCGGTGAGTATGCCATGGTGAAGGCTGCAGCAAAGATGGGCTGGATCGATGAAGAGCGGATCGTTGGAGAAATGGCGGTGGGAGCTTATCGTGCAGGTGCACAGATTTATATCACCTATTTTGCAGAAGAAATTGCAAAAATGATGGAGGAAGGGAGAATCGGATAATGACAAAGTCTGAGAAGCTTTTTGAGAGAGCGGTAAAAAGAATCCCTGGCGGTGTAAACAGTCCGGTGCGTGCATATGGCGCTATTGGAGAAGCACCGAGATTTATTGAACGTGCAGATGGCTGCTATATTTATGATGTAGATGGCAATCGTTATATTGATTACATAGATTCCTGGGGACCAATGATCCTGGGACACAATTTTCCTGCAATACGGGAAAGCGTTCTGAAGGCATGTGAAAAAGGCCTGAGTTTTGGATGCGCTACAGAGATTGAAGTGGAAATGGCTGAATTTATCTGTGACAGAATCTCGCATGTGGATATGATCCGAATGGTCAATTCTGGTACAGAGGCTGTTATGAGTGCAATCCGTGTGGCAAGAGGTTATACGGGGAAAAATAAGATCATCAAATTTGCAGGCTGCTATCATGGACACAGTGATGCCATGCTGGTAAGCGCAGGTTCCGGTGTGATGACAAGTGGTGTGCCGGACAGTGCCGGTGTTCCAAAAGGCTGTACAGAGGATACTATGCTGGCAGCTTACAACGATCTTGGCAGTGTGGAGACTCTTTTTCAGCAGGCAGATGGCCAGGTGGCAGCAGTGATCGTGGAAGCAGTTGGAGCCAACATGGGTGTAGTTCCGCCAAGGGAAGGATTTCTGCAGGGACTTCGCGCTCTTTGCGACCAATACCATGCCCTTCTTATTTTTGATGAGGTGATTACCGGATTCCGACTTGCATTTGGCGGCGCAGCACAGTATTTTGGTGTAACACCGGATCTGGTTACTTATGGAAAAATCATTGGTGCCGGAATGCCGGTAGGTGCATATGGCGGAAGAAGAGATGTGATGGAATTGGTTGCTCCGGCAGGAAAAGTATATCAGGCAGGTACTTTAAGCGGAAATCCGGTAGCTATGGCTGCCGGGCTTACCCAGCTGAAATATTTGTATGACCATCAGGAAATTTACACGGAACTGGAGAAAAAGGGAGAGCTTCTCTACGGTGGAATGGGAAAAATCGTGAAAGAAAAAGGTCTGAATTACCAGATGAATCATGTGGGCTCTCTTGGAAGCCTGTTCTTTACGGGACAGCCTGTTGTAGATTATGTTTCTGCAAAATCTTCTGACACAGTGGCATTTGCAGAATATTTCAAAAAAATGCTGAATATGGGAATTCATATGGCTCCGTCCCAGTTTGAAGCCATGTTCCTGTCAGCGGCTCATACAGATGAAATTATTATGGAAACTCTGGATGCAGTAAAGCTTGTTCTTTGAAAATGTGTGTGGTATAATTTAGACACAATTACATAAAAGAAACCAGAATACGAGTTGCTGTAATAAAATGCGGCTGTAATAAATGAACCGTGGCAGAGGATTTACTGATATAGAGAATGCAGTAATATTCAGAGCTGCACAGTGACCCGCTACGCTGTAAAAAAGATCGGAAGAACAGCGTGAACGGACGGTTTCCAGAAAGAGACTGTAGGAGGCTAGACAAATGGGTAAGAAATATGTGGCTTATGTAGGAACCTATACTCACGGAACCAGCAAGGGAATTCAGGTTTATGACGTGAACCTGGAAGAAGGTACTCTCACAGAGAGAAGTGAAGTGGAAGTTAGTAATGCGTCTTATACCGCAGTATCCAAGAATGGAAAATACCTTTATTCTATCGAGGATGAGGGTGTTGCGGTATTCAAGCGTGATCATAATGGCGATTTGGCACGTATCAACAGCGTGGATATTGATGGCATGAGAGGCTGTTTCCTTGCTACAGACGTAGATGGCAAATATCTTTACGTAGCAGGTTATCATGATGGAAAGGTAACCGTTGTACACACTCATAAGGATGGACGTCTTGGAAGTGTTATGGACGGTGTTTTCCACACTGGTCTTGGAAGTGTTGCAGAGCGTAACTTCCGTCCTCATGTAAACTGTGTACGTCCTACTCCGGATAATAAATATCTCTGCGCAGTAGATAATGGAATTGACCAGATCAAGGTCTACTGTATCAATAAGCGGACAGATAAGCTGGAGCTGGTGGATATTGTAAGATGCCCGAGAGAGAGTGGACCGCGTATTATCCGTTTCAGTGCAGATGGACGTTTCGCATATGTGCTTTTTGAGCTGAGCAATGAGATTAAGGTTTATAGCTATAACGGAAATGGAGATGTTCCAGAATTTGAACTGCTTCAGAGCGTTTCTACCCTGGCGAAGAAGGAGGATGGAAATGTATCTCACAATGCAGCATCCGGACTTGCACTTGCACCAGACGGAAAGCATCTGTTCTGTACCACAGCCGGTGAGAATACAGTTGGTATGTTTGAAGTAGACGCTGAGACAGGACTTCTGGAGCGTAAGTTTGTCCTTCCGGTAAGTGGTGACTATCCGAAAGACCTCGTAATCTTCCCGGATAACCAGCACATTGCCGTTGCCAACCATTCCAGCAACAGCATTACCACCTTCAAGGTTGACTATGAGAAGAACATCATTATGATGAAAGGCAAGCCGCGTAAGATCGAGACTCCGAACTGTATCAATATCTGGCCGGTACCGGATGGAGAGGATATTGAGGATATAGAGGCCTGATAAATTCTGATTGACAAACAGGAAATGCTGTATTATACTTTGCGATGTTGTGTTGAGAATTGAATAAAACGACCATTTTGGTGCCTGGTGGAAATTAAAATAAATTCTAGCAGGTCAAACGGGAAACAGGTGAAAATCCTGTGCTATGCCGTAGCTGTAACAGTTGAGTAAGCTTTCGAAACCACTGAATTTTTATCGGGAAGGGAAAGCATTATGATGACACTGGAGCCAGAATACCGGCCAGAATGAAGAACTTTTGCTGCGGGGCACGGTATAGGGGTTGGTTTTATATAACAGGATTATTATGTCATTAAGCCGCTGCGTTAGCAGCGGCTTTTTCACGCTTTTATTACATGAATTCCCTGATTTGGCAGAAGTTTATGCTATTGGAAAGGATAAACACAAATGGCAGAATTGTTAAAGAATATTCAGTCATATTGGGATATGAGAGCTGGAGGATTTTCAGATGCCAGTATGGAAGAAAGAAAAACAGAACCTGGAGAGAGATGGGAAAATATTTTCAAAAATTCTCTTAAAACGGGATGCCATGTATTAGATGATGGGTGTGGCGCTGGCTTTTTTACCACTTTGCTTGCTTCGATGGGATTTCAGGTGACTGCGGTAGATTATAGCACAAAAATGCTGGAAGAAGTCAGAAGAAATCTGGAGACAGAAGGACTTAAAGCAGAACTTCATCAGATGGATGTGCAAAGCTTAGAATTTGCTGATAATTCCTTCGACGCAGTGGTATCAAGAAACGTATTCTGGAACCTGGAGCATGCAGATAAAGCTTATGAGGAAGCGTACAGGGTTCTAAAAAAAGATGGAATTCTAATTCTGGAAGATGGAAATTATTATCGCCGTTTTTTTAGTGATAAGTATCAGAAAGCCTATGATGAGTTTCAGCGGGGACATGAAAAAGAAGAACAAGGGTGCCATGCGCGACATAATAAAGAAAATGTAGATTTTTCCATTATGGATGAAATTGCAAAGAAATTGCCAATGAGTCAGGTAGATCGACCTGCCTGGGATTTTAATAAACTTGTAGAAACAGGATTTCATAAAATACAGGTGGAAATAGCTGGCAGCCCTTTACCGATGAGTTTTTGTATTGTAGCACAGAAAGGCTGAAAAAGTGAAAAGAGAGATTATAAAACGACTGATTTCACTTGTGATTATTTTGTTTGGGCTGTCTCTGATGACCTTTGGACTTACATATATTTTGCCGTCAAATCCAGCTGAACAGCTGGCAGAATCTATGGGTGCAGGTCATGACCGGGAGGTAATCGCAAAGATTGAAGAAAAATACGGATTAGACAAATCTTTTGGAGAGCAGTATGTGAACTGGCTGAAGGGTGCGTTACATGGCGATTTCGGAATGTCGGTAAAATATGCACAGCCCGTTTCCCAGGTATTAGGAAGAAAACTCCCCAATACGGTTAAACTGGCAGTTGCATCGTTTATTCTGATGATATTAATTTCTTTTCCGTTAGGAATTTTATCAGCAGTATATAAGGATAAAAAGGCTGATTATATTATTCGGTTTATGTCTTTTATTGGAATTTCACTGCCTAGCTTCTGGGTTGGTATGATGATGATCTATTTTTTTGCAGTTAAGGTGCACTGGCTGCCTGTGGGGGGATCAGATTCTTTTAAAAGTCTGATCATGCCGTCTGTAACACTTTCGTTAAGCATGAGTGCGTACTACATAAGACGGATCAGGGCGGTAATGGTCGAGCAGATGAATGAGGAATATATAAATGGCTGTCAAGCAAGGGGAATTGGAAGGTTTCGTACAATTTTCTTTCATGTGCTGCCAAATTCCCTGCTTACTGTAGTGACAATGCTCGGCATGTCATTTGGAGGATTACTTGGTGGAACAATGATCGTTGAAACGGTCTTTAGCTGGAATGGAATCGGCAGCGCAGCAGTGGCTGCGATTTCCGGCAGAGATTACCAGCTGATCCAGGGATATGTTATGTGGATGGGATGTATTTATGTACTGGTGAATCTTTTGGTAGATATATCTTACCAGTGGCTTGATCCAAGAATTAGAAGAGGAGCCCTGCAACATGAAGAGTAAGAAAAAATTATGGATTCGTTTTGTGATTATAATGGCATTTGCAGTGCTTTTCTTATTATTTGCATTGTTCGCGGGAAAATTTGCACCTTATGATCCGTTGGAAACACACTATACAGACCTTCTGAAAGCGCCATGCAAACAGTATCTCATGGGAACTGATCAGATGGGAAGGGATATATTTTCGAGAATTCTTTACGGAGGAAAAACATCACTTTTGATCGCATTTGTTGTGACAGCGATTATTTCCGTTGTAGGAATTCTTATCGGGACAATAGCAGGCTTCTGGGGAGGCGCTTTTGATGCTGTTTTAATGCGTTTATCTGACATGCTGATGGCCTTTCCTGGTTCCATTTTTACAATTGCACTTGTAAGCTTTCTTGGTACAGGACTTCCAAATCTGATTTTGGCAATGACCATAACAGGATGGACTTATTATGCAAGAATTAGCCGGTCATTAGTGCTTTCCATAAAAAATAATACATATATAGAGCAGGCAAGACTGGGAGGCGCTAATAATTTCCGGATTATGACAGGTTATATTATTCCAAATGTCATGCCTTCGCTGTTAGTAAATATTACGCAGGATATTGGAAGTAAACTTTTGACCATTGCAGGTCTTTCCCTGCTGGGGCTTGGTTCCCAGCCACCTACACCGGAGTGGGGATATATGCTGTCTGAGGGAAAAGACTATATGTATTCGGCACCCTGGATGCTTATGGCACCTGGTATTGTTATTTTAATAAATGTAATCATATTTAATTTACTTGGAGACAGTATTCAGGATCTGATGAATCCGAAAAGAAAAAATTAAGAATGTTTACTCTTTAAAATAAAGAGTTGAACATAGATTATAGTTTAACAACAGGAGGAGAAATAAAAAATGAGAAAACGGTTAGTATCTTTATTGTTTGCAGGAATTATGGCATGCAGCGTAATAGGAAGCGGTGTTACTACATTTGCAGCCGAAAATGACAGTCACATTAATCTGGCACTTTTCACCTACATCGAAGGCATGGATCCTGCAACAGACTGGTGCGGATGGAATCTTACACGCTGTGGTGTAGGAGAAACTCTTGTGACTGTAAATGAAAATATGGAAATTGTAGGACAGTTAGCTGATGAGTGGGAGCAGGTTGATGATACAACTTATCGTTTTCATATCCGCCAGGGAGTAAAATTCAGCAATGGTACCGAGCTGACACCAGAGATCGTAAAGGATTCTATCCAGAGATCTATTGATAATAACTCTCGTGGAGGAGATCTTAAAATTGCAAACATCGAAGTAGATGGAGAGAATGTAGTATTTACTACAGATGGTGCATACAGTGCTTTTGTTTCACAGCTTACAGAGCCGATGACAGTTATTGTAGACACCACAGCTGATACAAGCAATTATGATACTATGCCAATCTGTACAGGACCTTATGCAGTGTCTGAGTATGTATCTGAAGAGAAGATTGAGCTTGTGGCAAATGAGAACTACTGGGATGGAGCACCGGAAATCAAGAGCATTACTGTAAAGAATATCGGAAGTGATACAAAGGTAGATGCAATGCTTTCCGGAGATATTGACCTTGCACAGGGACCGGATGCAACAGCTCTTAATCGTGTGGAAAATAATGACGATATAAACATTGTAAAAGTAACCGGAACAAGAGAGAATGATTTCGAATTAAACTGCCGCGAGGGAAATCCCCTTTCTGATAAGAACCTTCGTCTTGCACTGTCCTATGCAGTAGATCGTGATGTTGTAGCACAGGTAGCAGGAAATGGTTATTCTTCTCCAATCAGCACAGCATTCCCGCCATCTGTAGGATACGATTCTGAAGATGTAAACGGACAGGTTTATGATCTGGATAAGGCAAAAGAATGCCTTGAGGCAGCAGGCTACAGCGATTCTGACGGAGATGGAATTGTGGATAAGGATGGAGAGAATCTGTCCCTTACAATTTCTATTGCCAATGGTTCTTCAACAGCAGTAAGTGAGACTTTACAGGATATGTGGAAGCAGATCGGAGTTGATGTACAGATTGAAATGCTGGAGAATGTAAGTGACAAACGTGCTTCTGGTGATTTCGATATGCTGGTATCTCCAAACTGGCAGACTGTAAATGCTGGTGATGGTCAGAAATATCTTATGAACCGCTGGTCTGATGGAGGAAGTGACAATTACAGCGGATATCACAGTGATGAATTCCAGTCTGTTCTGGATAAACTGGATGCTGCATTTACTCAGGAGGACCGTGTAAGCGCATTTGTAGAAGCCCAGCAGATCCTGGCAGATGATGCCCCGGCAATCTGGATGTATGCAAATGATAACGTGACTCTTGTAAACAGTAAACTTGAGAATGTAACAGTATTCCCAATTGACTATTATCTTGTAACAAACAAGTGGACATTAGCTGAATAATTATGGATATTCTGAATATTGAGAACTGTACGATTCGCTATCAGGAGCAGGAAGCGGCAGTAGAGCATGTTTCTCTTTCTGTAGGAGAGCAGGAAATCGTCAGTATCGTAGGTGAAAGTGGAAGTGGAAAAACAACTTTAATTCGTGCTATTCTCGGAATTTTACCTCCTGGCGGGACAGTGACAGAGGGGAAAATCTTATTTCAGGGAAAAAATATTTTGGAATTAGATGAGACGTCTTTACAAAAGCTCCGGGGAACGGAAATTGCAATGATCTTTCAGGATGTTGGAGCATCATTGGATCCCATACGGATTGTAGAGTCTCAATATCGGGAATCTATTCTGGCGCACAGGAAAATGGCAAAGGCTGACTGTCGGTCACTGGAAAAAGAAATGCTGGCAAAAATGCATCTGACAGATCCGGAACGTGTAATGGTATCTTATCCTTTTGAGCTTTCCGGCGGGATGAAACAGCGTGTTGGAATTGCAATGTCAATGACTGCAAGACCAAGACTTCTTCTTGCAGATGAGCCTACTTCTGCATTGGATGTGACAATTCAGGCAGAAGTGGTACGAGAAATGAAGAAGCTTCGGGAGCAGTATGAAACTGCAATTATTCTTGTGACACATAACATGGGAGTTGCTTCTTACATTTCAGATAAGATCGGTGTGATGTGCAAGGGTGAGCTGGTGGAATTTGGAAAAAGAGATGATGTGATCTTTCATCCGAAGCACGAATATACCAAAAAACTTCTGGCGGCAGTGCCAAGGCTGGAGGGAAAACGATTTGCAAAATGATACGATTCTCCTGGAAATTAAAAATCTGAATAAGACATTTCCAGTGAAAAAAGAAAAATTATATGCAGTAAGTGATGTTAGTTTTTCCCTCAAAAAAGGTGAATGCCTGGGGATTGTGGGTGAAAGTGGATGCGGGAAAAGTACAGTGGCGAGAATGATTGCCGGTATCATACCTGTTTCGGGTGGAGAAGTACTGCTGGAAGGGGAAGCTTACATGAACCTGAAGGGCAGTGAAAAAAGACGTTTCCGCCGAAACATTCAGATGGTTTTCCAGGATCCTTTAAGTTCATTCAGTCCAAGAATGAAAGTTGGCACTTATCTTATGGAATCCAGGAGAAACTTTGATGGGATCAGTAAAGAAAATGGTCTTAAGGAAGCGCGCAAACTGCTTCTGGAAGTAGGTCTTCCGGAAGATTTTGTGAATCGTTATCCACATGAGCTTTCGGGTGGTCAGCTGCAGCGTGTGGCTATTGCCAGGGCCATTTCTATTCAGCCTAAACTACTGATCTGTGATGAAGCGACAGGTGCACTGGATGTTTCCATACAGAACCAGATTGCGAAGCTGCTGGTAAAGCTGGTGGAAGAAAAGCAGATCAGCTGTCTGTTTATTGGGCATGACCTGGCACTGGTAAGGAGTGTAAGTCAGAGAATCGCAGTTATGTATCTGGGAAGAATTGTGGAAATTCTGGAGAGTGAGACGCTTGCTGCAAAAGCAGTACATCCATATACGAAAATGCTGCTTGGTTCTGTTTTTGATGTATATTGCGATCAGAATGAGAAAATTGCAGCTGCAAAGGGAGAGCCTCCAAGTCCTCTTGAAGTGCAAAAGGGCTGTGCTTTTGCCGGGCGCTGCAACTGGTGCAGGGAGAAATGTAAAGAAGAACTGCCTCTTTTGCAGGAGATTGAGCCAGGACATAAGGTTGCCTGTTTTCAATTTATGAAATAAAATACTGCTCTGAGCAGTAAAAGCTGTCTGGTAGATGCCAGGCAGCTTTTTTGAGGTGGAATAAAGTTAATTCCATGCTCGAAGCAGTTTTGTACCATTTAAGATTTGTTCCAGAAGATATAGAGCACCTGTACATCCAACGTAAGTTTTGGGAATGACATGGATATATCCGGAACCTGGATTGGCAGTTTCAATGCCAAAAATGTTGTCGCTGTAAGTGTTCAATTCTACGATTGTGTTTGCACCAGCAAGAAGGATAACATTATTTACAGAGGCAATATCCTGTTCCAGTGCGTCTTCACAATGAAGCTCATGAAGCTTTTCCTGAATCAGATTTTCCGTGTGGCATTGTAAATAAAGTGGATGGATGACTTTGGGCTTAATGCCTAAATAACCGGAAAGATAATCCACATATCCTCTTAGAACGGATGGTTCGCCTTCTGCGGCATAGCGAAGATCCTTTGGGAAGCCTTTATTTCCCATATTATGTGCAATGAAATAGAAAGCGCGCGAACGGCTTTCTTCAATATAATCTAATGCAGGTTCACAATTTGTTCCGAGCAAAGAGGAAATCCCCCGGACAAATTCTTCGGTGAGGTCAAAACCGATTGGCATTCCTCCGGTCTCGTAAACTGGTATGGGAAAATGGCTGCGGAGATATTCGGCTGTTTTTTTACAACGCTCCGGGCAGAGTATAATATTGGCGTCTGCCTGAGCAATTGTACGAAAATCAGTTATGGGACAATTCATACCAGCTGCTACATGAACAGAGATTCCGCAAAGCTTCAGTAATTTGGTGATTTCCTTTAAACCGCCTTCCGGGAATTTCTCATGTGCATCAAAACCAAAAAGGTTAATAGATGGAATTTTGGAGGCTTTTTTATTGGTGCAAGGTTTATCACATAACAATTCCATCAGGCGAACGGTTGCTTCGTCGTATCCGATCATAGAATTTTCTGATAAGCCAGGGGATTCGATAAAAAGGTGTGGAATTCCAAATTCTTTGCTGATGGCATCCAGTTCCGGCTCCAGTGCTTCGCCGAGGAGAGAAGTACCGGGAGTCTGGATTACTGTGAATAAGTCATAACTTCTTTCTGAAAACAGATCGTTTAATGCGCGATGAAGTTGTTCGGCGGTCCCGAAAATGTAATCAGAATAGCGGAGATTGGTAGCTGGTATGCGAGGACTGCCGATGCAAAACTGGCTGCGAAGCAACCGGTCATCCATAGCATCTTCCAGTCGAAGCTCATCACCAAGAGTCCATAGATTGGATCTTCGAATCAAAGAATCAACACCACTAAAGGTATAGTAGGTTTTACAGCCAATAGGACCATTTAGGAGAACCAGGTTGTTTTGGATCCCTTCGCATGCAGAGATAACACCCGCAATGTGATCAGGGACAGCGTTTCTCAAATAATGATTTGTCATTTTTCCATCGTCCTTCCAAAGTGTTTTCAAATAAACGGATCCATTTTGCAGCACAATCTGTTCCAGTAAAGAAACCTGTGCTGATATCCCGTGCAAGATTTACGGTGCAGATTTCATCAAGTATGAAAGTCTGTCCCATAAAATTGTTTTGCAATAGAAGTAAATAATGTATTTTGTGCATTTTCCCAGTCCGCTGAGAATTGATGCTTCCAATCTGCAACGCTGTCTTCTTTACTTCCGATAAGGATAGAATCCAATACATCCAAATCCAGATCATGAGCCAATTCAAGAATCCAATCAATGCTATTGTTCTTTAAGAATAAAATCACTTTTTTCCCTTTATACAAAAGTTTGAGGTTGTTAATAGTTTGGGTGTATTGAATGCGGTTTTCTAAAATTACCTGTTCTGTTTCTTTTTCTTTTCCATAAAGTTTTCCTATTTTGCGAAGCCAGGAGGCTGTTTGGGAAAATCCCCTGGGAAGCTCGTTGCAAAGAAAACGGCAACCATATTTTTCTTCAAATATTTTTTGCAGTTCATGTCCTAGTTTATCATAGCGTGCCATGATCGAATAAGGCGCTTTTAAAAAATTATGGATGTTCTCCATTGATTCTGCGCAGATAAAGCGACAGTTGATTCGGATTCCTATTCTTTTAAATATTTCCTGCAGATTCATAAAAGTACGATCTGTCTGAGAAGAAATTGTATGTTCATAGACAAGATTGATGCAATCAGGTTCTGGCTTTACGTTCGGATCAACAGCTTGAAGAGCAAGCGTTTTGTAGCAAAGTGCCATTCCTTCGTTATAGTCACCGGCTTCGATTCCGTCAGTATGAATAATATACATATCGACACCAAGACTTTTTAATTCTTTTTGAAGTGGAACCAGGTCATCGCCACTCATGCCTGGAATACAGGAAGTGACAGTGATAATATTGCGGATTCCGCGTTTCACCATTTGAAAAGCTTTACGCCGTGTCTGTTCTACACCACCGTATACGGCTTCGTTTATGGTGATATCAGTATTCTCAAACTGTCTTGGAACAAAGGCTGGGTAAAGGATTCCGCGTTCATACAATCCTCTTCGTCCGTAGCTGGTAAAACCGTTAATGGCATACCAGGTGCAGCTTTTGGGAGCATGTCCGAGAATTGCGGCATCTTTGATATGAACCGCCAGATCGATAGCACCACGATAAGCACAGCCATATAGCGGAACTCTGCTAAAAGGATCAGATAAAGCTCTCTTTTTCGTGGCAGAAGGTTGTGCGGGAACAGCAGTAATCACGGGAGCAGATGTATGTTTGGAAATTGTAGTGGTAGTGTGGGATAGTCTTTCCCCACGCATAAAAAGCTCCATCTGCTCTTCAGATAAAGGGGCAGCGGCATAAAGAACAGGCTGCGTTTGTAATTTTTGTGCAAGCTCCAGAAAAATATTAGCTTCGGCACTTTTGGGGGATTTTTCAACCAGAGTCATTGCTTCTTTTTCTGCCTGGGTAAAAAGATTACTTCTGGGAATTTCTGCAAGAATTGGAAGATTGACAGCATTGGTAAAGTCTTCTACATATTTGCGATCATCACCGACTCCGCGGCTGTTATAGATGATCCCGGCAATCTGTCTGCCCTGGGGATTAAGATTCTTTATTCCGCACAGAATGTTATTTGCAGCATAAATAGACATAGATTCCCCACTTGTTACAAGAACTACTGCATCGGCATATTGTTTGCGGACAGGAACCGCAAAACCGCCACAGACAACATCTCCTAATACATCATATATGACCTGGTCATATTTTTCTATGGCGTGGTATTTGTTTAAAAAATCAAATGCAGTCAGAATTCCCCGGCCTGCACAGCCCATTCCTGGTCTGGGACCGCCTGCTTCTATGCAACCAGTGTCAAGAAAACCTGGTATTAATACATCTGCCAGGTTTTGTTCATCTTCAGGAGTGTTTAGAAGATAATCGAGGATAGTTGTGATTTTTTGCCCATGGTGTAGAAGACGGGTTGAGTCGTGCTTGGGATCACATCCTATTTGAAGTACTTTACTGTTGCAGACTGCTAAGGCTGCGGTCAGATTCGCACTTATTGTGGATTTCCCAATCCCTCCCTTTCCATAAACTGCAATTTGCATATTGGTCCTCCTCATTATGAAATTCCAAATTACCTTTGATAATGGCATTGGAGACTGTTATTACTTGCTGGAAAAATTTTTAACGACGTTTTTTTCGTAATCTACAGATAAAAATCCTTCACATAATCCATCCGTGCGCTCATATTAGAAAACATAGCATCTACCAGTGTGATGGCGGCCATGGATTCTACTACTACAACGGCACGGGGGACGATTACCGGATCATGGCGGCCTTTGATTTCGATGGAGGTGTTCTCGCCGGTAGTGGTAACAGTCTGCTGAGGCTGTGCAATGGATGGGGTTGGTTTGATGTGGGCGCGGAGGAGAATTTCACCGCCGTCACTGATTCCGCCTAAAATGCCTCCAGAGTGGTTGGTGGTCTTTACAATTCTGCCATTTTCCATGTGGAAGCCATCATTGTTTTCGGAACCCTTCATGGTGGAAACCTTTACACCATCGCCGATTTCCACTGCTTTTACGGCGCCAATAGACATCAGTGCCTGGGCAAAAGCTGCATCTAGTTTTCCAAATACAGGATCTCCAATGCCAGCAGGAACGCCGCTTATACGGCACTCGACAACACCGCCTGCACTGTCCTCCTCTTTCATGCATTTCTCCAGATACTTGGCTGCTTTTTCTGCGGCAACCATATCTGGCATATAGAAAGAGTTTTCCGGTATTATTTCAGGGTGGTAGCTTTGGCATGAGACTGGTCCGATGGAACTGGTGTAGGCCTGCAGGGTAATACCAAGTTCTTTCAGAATCCTGGCTGCAATGGCTCCGGCGGCAACTCGGCCGATGGTCTCACGTCCAGAGGAACGTCCGCCGCCTCTGTAGTCGCGAAAACCATATTTACTGTCAAAACCAAAATCTGCATGTCCAGGGCGATAGGTCTGCGCGATATTTCCGTAATCCCGGGAACGCTGGTCTTTGTTCCGCACGATCATGGAAATGGGGGTGCCAGTGGTCTGTCCCTCAAAGATTCCGGAAAGGATTTCGACTTCATCTCCTTCATTTCGGGCAGTGGTGTAACGGCTTTGGCCAGGCTTCCTTCTGTCCAGATAAGTCTGTATATCTGCCTCCGTAAGGAAAAGTCCTGCTGGAACGCCATCTACAACGGTGCCCAGTGCCTTGCCGTGGGACTCTCCCCAGGTAGTTACTGTAAATTTTTTTCCAAATGTTGACTGACTCATAGGCATAAATCCTTTCTTCTTCGGACTGCAGCAATCGCCAGTTGTGGAGGGAAAACTGCTGTGCCGAATTAAAGTATGAATGTGATGTTAAAGACATTATAGCGAAATGCAAAAAATTTGTAAACCGAATCTATTAGAATTGACAAAATTTCCTGTAGAAATTATAATTAAGCGTGTATTTTTGAGGATAGGAGCCCTGTCTGACAGAAAAGTGGGACAGCTGGTTTTTATACAGAAGCAAGAGATTGGAAGGAGTGCAGCTTGTGGTAAGGATTTTTAAGACAATAGAGGGTGCGATCCATGAGATTCAGGAACCACAGGAGGATTGCTGGATTGCAATGACCAATCCCACTGCAACTGAGATCTTTGAGATGTCCGAAAGATTCGGAATCGAAGTAGATGATCTTCGCGCTCCTCTGGATGAGGAAGAGCGTTCTCGTATTGAAGTGGAAGATAATTATACACTGATCCTGGTAGATGTTCCTATGATCGAGGAACGCAATGACAAGGACTGGTATGGCACTATCCCTCTTGGTATTATTGTTACCAAGAAGATGATTTTTACCGTATGTCTGGAGGATACCCAGGTGCTTACCCGGTTTATGGAGGGAAGAGTACGTAATTTCTTTACCTATATGAAAACCAGATTCATTTTGCAGATCCTGTACCGCAATGCCACTATGTACCTGCATTATCTGCGTATTATAGATAAGAAAAGTGAACAGGTGGAGGAGAAGCTCCACATGTCCACCCGTAATCAGGAACTAATGGAACTGTTGGAACTGGAGAAATCCCTGGTTTATTTTACTACATCTCTTCGGTCGAACGAGGTAGTACTGGAGAAGCTTCTGAAGGTAGAGAGCATTAAGCAGTACCCGGAGGATACGGATCTTCTGGAAGATGTTATCATTGAGAATAAACAGGCAATCGAGATGGCCAATATATACAGCGGTATCTTAAGCAGCATGATGGGGACTTTTGCCTCGGTTATTTCCAATAACCTGAATGTGGTTATGAAGGTTTTGTCCGTTATCACGATTGTAATGAGTATTCCCACTATTGTGTTCAGTGCATATGGAATGAACCTGAGCCCTTCGGGAATGCCGTTTTCTGCTGACAAATGGGGATTTTTAGTGGTGATATTGCTGTCCATACTGGTGAGTATTGTGGCAGCTGTGATTCTGTCCAAGAAGAAATTTTTCTGAATAGGAGGATTACATGAAATTTATTGATAAGCTGGAACGAAAATTTGGAAGATTTGGTATTCCCAATCTCACAATTTACATGATTGTATGCTATGTGATCGGTTATGCACTGATGATCGTGAATCCAGGCATACTGAACTGGCTGAGCCTGGAACCAGCGTATATTCTGCGGGGACAGGTATGGAGACTAGTGACCTGGGTACTGTATCCACCGAGCACTTCCGGAGTATTATGGTTTGCAATTGCAGTTCTGTTCTTTTATTATCCAATTGGAACTTCTCTGGAGCGGACGATTGGAACTTTTAAATATACGTTGTATATTCTTTCGGGCGTGATATTTACAATTTTGGGAGCGTTCATTCTGTATTTCCTTCTCGGAGGAAATGTTCTGGTAGGAAACGTATTTTCTACTTACTATATCAGTCTGTCCACATTCCTTGCATATGCAATGTGTTATCCGGATATGCAGGTTCTGCTTATGTTTATCATTCCGGTGAAGATGAAGTGGATGGCAATTTTTTATGTGGTGATCGTTGTATATGAAATGATTCAGTACATTATGGCAGGTGCATGGTATTTGGTGATCCCGATTGTGGCTTCTCTGTTGAATTTCATTATTTTTTACTTTGGAACAAAGGATTTCAGCCGGTATAACCCGAAGGAGGTCCACAGAAGAAATGAATTCCGCAGAGCAATGGAACCCCAGGGACGTATGAAATCAGGCAGCGGCAGTGTGACCAAGCACAAATGCGCGATTTGCGGACGTACTGAGCTTGATGATCCTAATCTGGAATTTCGTTTTTGTTCCAGATGCAATGGAAATTATGAGTATTGCCAGGACCATCTTTTTACACATACACATGTGAAATGAAATTAATGTAATTGTTAACCGGTAACATTGCATGGCTGCTGTGAACGATGTGGGCAGCAGCCAGCAAATGACTGAAAAGACAGAGGGAAAGACTGCTTATGAAGAGAACAAAAATTATCTGTACTATGGGACCAGCATCCAGTAAGAAAAATACTTTAAGAGCTATGATGCGTGCCGGAATGGATATTGCACGTTTTAATTTTTCCCATGGTTCTCATGAAGAACACAGGGGAAGAGTAGACATGGTCAAAAACCTACGGGAAGAACTGAATATTCCGGTTGCCCTGCTTCTTGATACAAAGGGACCGGAGATCCGTACCAAGCTTCTTAAGGATCATAAGAAGATTACATTGGAGGCTGGAAGCGAATTTACACTTACTACCGGTGATATAGAGGGAGATGAGACCAGAGTCGCCATCACATATGAAAATCTTTACAAAGATGTGAAAAAAGGCGGTAAAATCCTGATTGATGATGGTCTGATCGAACTGGAGATTGAGAATATTAAGAATGGGGATATTGTCTGTCGTGTCTTAAACGGCGGCGAGCTTGGAGAGCGCAAAGGAATCAACGTCCCTTATGTGAAAGTGAAGCTTCCGGGAATTACAGAGCAGGACAAAGAGGATATTCTGTTTGGAATTACACAGGAGTTTGATTATATTGCAGCTTCTTTTGTACGTGACGCAAAAGCGATTAAAGAAATCCGTCAGCTTTTAGATGAAAATGGCGGACATGATATTGGAATCATTGCCAAAATCGAGAATGCCGAAGGTGTTGAAAATATTGATGAGATCATCAAGGCCGCAGATGGTATTATGGTTGCCAGAGGCGATCTTGGCGTGGAGATTCCTCCAAGTGAGGTTCCTTATATCCAGAAAATGATCATCCGCAAGTGCAATGAGAACTATGTTCCGGTTATTACTGCTACCCAGATGCTGGATTCCATGATCCGTAATCCACGTCCTACAAGAGCTGAGGTGGCAGACGTTGCCAATGCTATTTACGACGGTACAGATGCGATCATGCTTTCCGGTGAAACTGCAGCTGGTAAATATCCGCTGGAAGCACTGAAGATGATGGTGGAGATTGCACAGACCACAGAGCCTCACCTGAATTATGAGGATTATACCCATAACCGCAATATGTGTGGTGAGAGCAGAGTGTCCAGTGCTGTGGGACTGGCTGCAGTGCAGACTGCAAGAGATCTGAAGGCCAAGGCCATTGTGACTCCTACCTTTGGAGGAAGAACAGCCAGACTGATTTCCAATTTCCGGCCGGAAGCTCCTATTTATGCTGTCACTCCCAATGATACGATTCTGCATAGACTTCAGCTTGTATGGGGCGTTACACCGCTGAAAGGATACGAGAAGGATTCTACAGAGCACATTATTTCCCAGGCCATGAGCGTTGTCCGCAGAAAGCGGCTCGCAAAGAAAGGAGACCTGATCGTATTTACGGTTGGAGATCCTGCTACCAATATGACCCGGGAAGGTGCTGTAACAAATATGCTGCATGTGATTGAAGCCAAATAAAGCTGTCACATGATCTGATTTGTTGCAATAGAAAAATTACTTTTTAAGAGCAGCGAGTGCTGTATTTTACAAACGAGGAGAAACTATTATGAAAAAGACACCTTTTGTAACACTGGAGAAGGTACAGGAAATTGCCGGAAAATATCCTACCCCATTTCATCTTTATGATGAGAAGGGCATCCGGGAAAATGCACAGGCTTTAAAGGAAGCTTTTGCATGGAACAAGGGCTTTAAGGAGTTTTTTGCAGTAAAGGCAACCCCGAACCCGTTTCTGATCAAGATTCTGCAGGAATATGGCTGCGGATGTGACTGCTCATCCATGACAGAACTGATGCTTTCCAAAGCTATCGGATGCAAGAAGGGAGACATTATGTTTTCCTCTAATGACACTCCGGATAAAGAGTTTAAATATGCAGATGAGATCGGTGGAATTATCAATCTTGATGACATCACTCATATTGAGAGTGTAGAGAAAGCTGTTGGAAAGATTCCGGAGATCATTAGCTGCCGTTATAATCCTGGTGGAGTGTTCAAGATCAGCAATGATATTATGGATAATCCTGGGGATGCCAAATATGGCATGACTACAGAGCAGATTTTTGATGCATTCCGCATCCTGAAGAGTAAAGGCACCAGGGAATTTGGAATTCATGCATTTCTTGCCAGCAATACAGTGACGAACGATTACTACCCGATGCTTGCGAAGGTTATGTTTGAACTTGCTGTGAAGCTTCAGAAGGAGACTGGGGCGCATATTAAATTCATCAATCTTTCCGGTGGTATTGGTATTCCTTATCGCCCGGAGCAGACTCCAAACGATATTCGTGCAATTGGAGAAGGTGTACGCAAGGTATATGAAGAAGTTCTGGTTCCGGAAGGAATGGGAGATGTAGCTATTTATACAGAGCTTGGACGATTCATGATGGGACCTTATGGCTGCCTGGTAACAAAAGCGATTCATGAGAAGCACACTCACAAAGAGTATATCGGTGTGGACTCCTGCGCAGTAAACCTTATGCGGCCGGCTATGTACGGTGCTTATCATCATATTACTGTTCTTGGAAAAGAGGATCAGGTTTGCGATCACCTGTATGATATCACAGGATCTCTTTGCGAGAATAATGATAAGTTTGCAATTGACCGTTATCTTCCGAAGATTGATATGGGAGATTATCTGGTGATTCATGATACTGGCGCACATGGTTTTTCCATGGGATATAATTACAATGGCAAATTGAAATCTGCGGAGATCCTTCTTCACGAAGATGGAAGCTTCGATATGATCCGTCGCGCCGAGACTCCAAGAGATTACTTTGCAACTTTCGACTGCTTCCCGATTTATGAGAAAATGCTGGAGGATGAAGACCGGGCGTAATTACTTATGAGTAAGATAAAAACAGTTTGATGCGTTTGGCTTGCAGACTGTGTAAATGAAAAGAGGAACCGCTGAGATGCTGGCGGATCCTCTTTTGCTATATAGAAAAAATTTCTTTGGAACAGTTTGGGATAGATGATCAAAAGTATGAACCCGCGAGGTAAATGCGGGGCAGATTTTTGACAACCCTTGCCATTTTTTGAAATTCTGAACAATAAAAAATCCCGTAAAATCAAGGATTTGACAGGATTTATATAACATATGAAATATGAAAAAGTGCCGGCAGTGGGACTTGAACCCACACGTAGTTGCCTACAACAGATTTTGAGTCTGCCTCGTCTGCCATTCCGACATGCCGGCGGTTGAACAATTGATATAATAGCACATTATAAAAATAAAGTAAAGATGAAATTATGAAAAGTTTATAAATTTTTGAGGCAGAATATTGATATTCATACATGGAAATGCTAAAGTATTTAACAGTTGACAGAAAATGGAGGAAATGCCAATGAATATTGACCATAAAAAACCAGAGAACCGGCCATTGTACATTTTTGCACTGATAGCGGTTGGGGTGATCCTTTTCCTGAACATATTTGCCATTCCTGCCATGCAGGAACGCTCTGTGGAGAAGACCGACTATAGTACATTCCTCAGCAATGTAGAGCGTGGAAATGTATCCAAGGCAGAGGTGCAGGACGATTATATCTATTATGTAGTCAGAAAGAACGGCGAGGACGTGGTGTGCAAGACTGTACGTATGGATGATCCAGACCTTGTAAGCCGCCTTTATGAAGCCGGAACCAGTATGGAAGCAGTGGAGCCTCAGAAGCAGTCCATCTTTCTCAGTCTGGTGATCGGATATGTGATTCCAATCGTAATCTTTGTTTTCCTTGGGAGATGGCTGAGTAAAAAGATGATGAGCTCTATGGGCGGAGGCCCTGGCGGAGCAATGTCCTTTGGAAAAAGCAATGCCAAAGTATATGTGAAGTCTTCTACAGGAATTAAATTTACAGATGTGGCAGGTGAGGACGAGGCAAAAGAGCTTCTTACGGAAATTGTAGATTATCTTCACAATCCACAGAAATACACGGAGATTGGAGCATCTATGCCCAAAGGCGCCCTTCTTGTAGGACCTCCTGGTACAGGTAAGACATTGCTCGCCAAGGCAGTTGCAGGAGAAGCAGAAGTACCGTTTTTCTCTATTTCCGGTTCGGAATTTGTGGAAATGTTTGTGGGCATGGGTGCTGCCAAGGTTCGTGATCTGTTTAAACAGGCAAATGAGAAGGCACCTTGTATTGTATTTATTGATGAGATTGATACCATTGGTAAGAAACGTGACAGCGGAAGCTTCACAGGTGGAAACGATGAACGTGAGCAGACATTAAACCAGCTGCTTACAGAGATGGATGGATTTGACGGCTCCAAGGGAGTTGTGATCCTGGCTGCTACCAACCGTCCGGATTCCCTGGATCCGGCCCTTCTGCGTCCAGGTCGTTTTGACAGACGTATTCCGGTAGAACTTCCGGATCTGAAAGGACGTGAGGAAATCCTGAAAGTCCATGCCAGAAAGATCAAAATCGCAGACAGTGTCCGTTTCGATGAAATTGCCAAGGCAGCAGCCGGCGCTTCCGGTGCAGAGCTTGCCAATATTGTAAATGAGGCAGCTCTTCGTGCTGTCCGTGACGGTAGGAAGTTTGCTACGCAGGCTGATTTTGAGGAGAGTATTGAGGTAGTTATCGCTGGTTACCAGAAGAAAAACCGGGTGCTTTCCAATAAGGAGAAGCTGATCGTATCCTATCATGAGGTGGGACATGCACTTGTGGCGGCGAAACAGACGGATTCTGCTCCGGTTCATAAGATTACCATTATTCCCCGTACCTCAGGCGCTCTTGGATACACCATGCAGGTGGATGAGCAGGAGCACTTCCTGATGTCAAAGGAAGAACTGGAGAATAAGATTGCTACATTTACTGGGGGACGTGCTGCTGAAGAACTGATTTTCCACAGTATTACAACTGGCGCGTCGAATGATATCGAGCAGGCTACCAAAATTGCCAGAGGCATGATTTCACGCTATGGCATGAGCAATGAGTTCGATATGGTTGCGATGGAAAGTATGAACAATCAGTATCTGGGCGGTGATTCAAGTCTTAGCTGCTCCTTTGAAACACAGACACTTCTGGATAAAAAGGTAGTAGAGCTGGTACGAAGACAGCATGAGAAGGCCTATAAGATTCTTGAGGATAATATTGACAAGCTTCATGAACTGGCAAAATATCTGTATGAGCATGAAACAATCACAGGCGAGGAATTTATGAAGATTTTAAATGATCCGCCGAAGTCTCTTACGGCCAGTGCAGAGTAAAAAAGAATTTTTGTATTATTTGACTGGATTCTGCGGCAATAAAGAGAACCGCATTGCCGGATATATAAAATAAGGGACAGCAGAAAAAGATCAGATGTCCTTTGAACAGATTTTGGTTATTTCCCTTGTCTGCTTAAAGAGTATCTGGTCAAACATCTGCTGTCTCTTGTGTTTTGCGGGAGATTCGGATATAATAACAAATATGGGCAGCAAAAGGGAGGAGTGTTTCCATGAATTGTCAGACAGCAGAGAGTATGGTAAACCGATACATTGAGCATGATTTATCTGTAGATGAACTGGAGGATTTTCTGGAACATGTGGAGAATTGTCCGTCCTGTTACGACGAGCTGGAAACTTATTTTATTGTTCATGCTGCCATGCAGCAGCTGGATGAGGAGAGCAGAGATTCCACATTGGATCTCCGGGAGCTTCTGGAAGAAGATATTCGTAGATCCAAGCATTATATACTGAAGATGAGATTCCGCCGCGCGCTGAGTGGAATGGGATTCTGCGCGTTGATTGCCGGACTGGGTGGATTTTTGATTTATATTATTATGCAGGTATTATAGGAAACACGGTACAGGAGGCTTATATGTGTGAGAAAATTTTACTGATAGATGGTCACAGTATTTTAAACAGGGCATTTTACGGACTTCCGGATCTGACTAATTCAGAAGGTCTGCATACAGGTGCTGTCTATGGCTTTTTAAATATCCTGTTTAAAGTGCTGGGAGAAGAGAAACCGGAATATCTGGCAGTGGCATTTGACAGAAGTGAGCCGACTTTTCGCCATGCGAAATACCCAGAATACAAAGGTACACGTAAGCCCATGCCTCAGGAACTAAAGGAACAGATTCCGCTCTTGAAAGAGATGCTTGAAAAGATGGAAATCGCCACAGTTTCCCTTGCAGGCTTTGAAGCAGACGATATTCTTGGTACGCTGGCGAAAAAAGGTGAAGAAAAAGGTATGGATGTAATCATTCTTTCCGGTGACCGTGATCTTTTACAGCTGGCGACTAAGAAAACCATGATCCGTCTGCCAAGGACTGCAAAAGGGCAGACTGTTATAGAAGACTATAAGGAAGACCAGGTGCAGGAGCGGTATCTGGTTACTCCTGCCCAGGTTATAGAATTAAAGGCTCTTATGGGTGATGCTGCCGACAATATTCCTGGAATTCCAGGTGTCGGAGAGAAGACAGCCACCAGGCTGCTTGCAGAATATGGCTCCATAGAAAATGCTTTTTCCCATGTGGAAGAGATTTCACAAAAGCGGGCCAGAGAATCTTTGAGGGAAAATTACCAGATGGCCCAGCTGAGTAAGGAGCTTGCAACTATTTGTACAAACAGCCCCATAGAATTTGAACAGGAGAAATTCCAGTTAGGAAATATTTTTACAAAGGAAGCCTACGAGCTATGCAGAAAATTGGATTTTCGGAATTTTCTGATGAAATTTGATCCGGCTGAAGTGAATGAAAATACAATAGAACAGGATTTTTTCATCTGCAATGATCTGGAGGGCTGTGAGGCACTTTTTGAAAAAGCGGGACAGGCAGAAGCTGTGGGAATAGCGCTTCTCTGGGATAAAGAAGGTGTCTATGGAGCTGGTCTGGCATTAGGGGAAAATGAAATGTATTATGTTCCTGTGGAGGGAATGGTAACAGCAGCTTATTTAAGTGATAAGATCGGGAGACTGGGAAAGTCTACCACAGTTTGTTCCATGGACGTAAAAACCATGCTCAAGCGTGCTGATCTAACACCCGATGCAAACGTATTTGACTGTGGCATTGCAGCTTATCTTCTGAATCCTTTGAAAAGTACTTATACTTATGAAGAGCTTGCAAAAGATTATCTGGATGGGAAGCTTCTTCCGGGAAAAGAAGAGCTTCTGGGAAAAATATCCCTGAAAAAGGCCTGGGAGGAGGATATGCCGGAACTGGAACATCTGGCATGTTATACGGCGTATACCGCTTTTGCCACCAGAGCCCCCCTGAAAGCGAAGCTTCAGGAAACAGGTATGTGGAAGGTATATACAGAGATTGAACTTCCTCTTGTATTTACATTAGATTCCATGGAAAAATGGGGAATCGAAGTAAAAGGAGAAGAATTGAAAAATTATGGTGAAAAGCTGACTGTCCGCATTCATGAACTGGAAAAGCTGATCTGGCAGCAGGCAGGAGAAGAATTTAATATCAATTCTCCGAAACAGCTGGGTGTGATCCTTTTTGAAAAAATGGCGATTCCAGGAGGAAAGAAAACGAAGACCGGCTACTCTACATCCGCAGATATATTAGAGAAACTGGCATCAGAGAATCCAATCGTAAATGATATTTTGGAATATCGTCAGCTTACAAAGTTGAAATCCACTTATGCAGACGGCCTTGGAGCCGTGATCGAGAAGGATGGAAGGATCCATTCCACTTTTAACCAGACCATAACTGCCACTGGCAGAATCAGCAGTACAGAGCCAAACCTTCAGAATATTCCGGTCCGCATGGAACTTGGAAGACTGATCCGCAAAGTGTTTGTACCGGAAGCTGGATTTGTCTTCCTGGATGCTGATTACTCACAGATTGAGCTGCGTGTTCTTGCTCACATGTCCGGGGATGAGAAGCTGATCAAGGCTTACAGAGAGGCGGAAGATATTCATCGACTGACAGCGTCTCAGGTCTTCCATATTCCGCTTGAGGAGGTCACTCCTCTGCAAAGACGAAATGCCAAGGCGGTGAATTTTGGCATTGTATATGGCATCAGCTCTTTTGGTCTTAGCCAGGATCTTAGTATTACAAGAAAAGAGGCTGCCGCTTATATCCAGAAATATTTTGAGACCTATCCAAGCATAAAGGGATTTCTGGATGGACTTGTGGAGCAGGGAAAAGAAAAAGGCTATGTTTCCACTATGTTTGGCAGAAGAAGACCGGTTCCGGAACTGAAATCCAGCAATTTTATGCAGAGATCCTTTGGCGAGCGTGTTGCCATGAACTCGCCAATTCAGGGAACTGCTGCAGATATAATCAAAATTGCCATGAATCGTGTGTATAAACGTCTTTTGGATGAGAAACTGAGATCTAGACTGGTGCTTCAGGTCCACGATGAATTGCTGATCGAGACCTGGAAAGATGAAATCCCTCAGGTATCAAGAATTCTGGAAGAGGAAATGAAGGGTGCAGCCAATTTGGCAGTGGAGCTGGAAGTAGATATGCATCAGGGGAATAACTGGTACGAGGCAAAGTAGAAGCAGAGCTATGTCTGGAATAAGATTGAGGAAGAAAATAGTTTGTACCTCATAATTACCAGGTGAAATCGAAGCAGTAAGGAATAGGACAAATGAAGACAATTGGTATTACAGGAGGAGTTGGTGCCGGAAAGAGCACGGTGCTTGCTTATCTTGAGGAAAAATATAATGCTTTTGTTATACAGGCTGACGAAGTGGGACATATTGTGATGGCTCCGGGACAGGAATGTTATCAGCCAGTGATCGATCTGTTTGGGAAAGATGTGATAAAAAACGATAAAACTATTGACCGGAAGAGGGTTTCCGATGTAGTATTTGAGCAACCGGATTTTTTGAGCCGTCTAAATGGGATAATTCATCCGGCTGTAAAAAGATATATCCTGAAAAGCCTGGAGGAACAGAAGAAGGAGGGCCGGAAGCTATGCGTTGTGGAAGCTGCACTTTTTCTGGAAGAACATTATCAGGATTTTTGTGATGAAGTATGGTATGTCCATACAGATGAGGAAATCCGCATTCAGCGCCTGATGAAAAATCGAGGCTATACCAGAGAGAAATCTCTTGGAATTATCGGAAATCAGGCCAGCGAAGAATATTTTCGAGCCCATACAGATTTTGTTGTAGAAAATAACGGAAATGTGGAAAAAACCTGGAAGCAGATAGATGAAGGAGTAAGAAGAAATGAGACTTTGTAGCATTGCCAGTGGAAGCAGCGGAAACTGTATTTATGTGGGATCAGAAGAGACCCATGTTCTTGTAGATACAGGAATAAGCGGCAAAAGGATCGAGCAGGGACTGAACCAGCTGGAGCTTACTGGCAGGGACATTGACGCGATTCTGGTCACTCATGAGCATTCTGATCATATCAGCGGTCTGGGAGTGATGGCACGCAGATACCACATTCCGGTTTATACTACAGGTGGAACTGCAGATGCGATCAGCAGAATGAAGAATATGAAGAACCTTCCGGAAGACACTTTTCATGAGATTGTGGAGGATCAGGATTTTCATATCAGGGATCTGACTATTCATCCTTTTTCCATTCCACATGACGCGGCACAGCCGGTAGGATACCGGGTTGAGTGTGAAGACAAGGCAGTTGGGATCGCCACAGACCTTGGAAAATATAACGATTACATAGTAGATAATTTACAAAATCTGGATGCTCTTTTGCTGGAGGCAAATCATGATATCCGTATGCTTCAGGTGGGAAGTTATCCCTATTATCTGAAACAGCGTATCCTGGGAGATCGGGGACATCTTTCCAATGAAAATGCAGGAAAGCTGCTTTGCAGGCTTTTACATGATGACATGAAGGCTGTTTTTCTTGGACATTTAAGTAAAGAAAACAACTATGAGGCGCTTGCCTATGAGACCGTTTGCTCAGAGGTAACCCTTGGAGATAATCCATATAGATCAAAAGATTTTCAGATTCAGGTTGCGAAACGGGACAGTATTTCAGATGTGGTTGTATTGTAGAAGAGAAAACTATATTTGGAATATAAGTTCAGTTTTTATATACAAAGCAGGAGAAATTATGGCGTTAGAAATGCAACGATGAAAGCTGTATTTTCCCTAGAGCCTGTTTGAAAAATCATTCCCGCAATCTGCACGCCCCACTTTGCGGTATATTTTGCCCGGATTCGGTTGTCGTAGCCCGCTACGGCAACCGAATCCAGACAAA
>NZ_JBCOMI010000018.1:0-97499 GCF_040924245.1 Ruminococcus sp. J1101004sp1_RTP21198st1_B9_RTP21198_201120
TGTGGCTTATTCACTGAGATATGAAAGGTTGAAAAACCTTGAATTTTCAATAAAAAACACTTGATTATATGAGGAGGGATAACATGGCTACAGAAAAAATTACTATTACTGACCAGTTACGCAATAATATTATAGAAGAACGAAAAGAAATCGAATATACAGCTTCTGATCTCTCTGAAGAAAGTGGACATTCTAAGTATTGGCTTGCCAATATTGAAAGTGGTAAAACTAAAAAGATTAGCAAAGAGGATTTAATTTCTATTTACAAAATTCTGTTAGATGATGATGACGAGGAAAATATACTTGACTATGTGGAAAGAATTATCAATCAACCTATTGCTGGAAAAATAAAAAATTGGTATGAACTAATTGATATTGAAGATCAATATGAAGATATGTTGGACTTTTTATATCTGGAATCAGAATTAGATGACTTACTGAAGGATATACGAAATCGAATTACCCAACAATTTAATTGGGCAAATACACATCATCAACAGGCAATACTAACTTCTCTTTTGCATTTTCAGCGCTCTATCGTTGTCAATCCTGAACTTGCTTTTTCTACCTTATATTTGCCAACATATTGTACAAGTATTATGCACCCAGAAGAATTTAATTCTGTTCTCAGTGATTTACTCCAACTTGCTGCAAAATTCAACGATTTAGTAGTAAAAAATAACAGTCTTGAAACTGTTGCTGTTTATTTGGACGAAGAGAAAAAACAAATAGAAAGAAATAAAAAAACAGGAAAAATTGCTTTGGATAATTTAAAATCAATTTTAGGAGTTATCTCAAACTTAAAAGATATGCAAGATCCTAACTTAGAAAGTCTCCGCAATTTGTTTTATTCTTCTGTTGTCTATCTAATCAATGAAATTCAACCTCATACACTTGGTGATGGCATACCATACCTCCCAGAAATCAACACCGGAAGAGCTTTTAGCCATCTAATTACTATATGCTATTATTGGCTATCCGACAGACAAGAGGAATTAGCACTCCCTAATGTTGAGAAATATATTCCTAAAGATTTATACAATTCTGCTAAAGAAGTCTTAGAAAATGTCTCCAAAATAAACGATCCTGTTTAATATTTACATTTACCCACTATGGGCTACCGATCATCCCGGCAGCCCTCTTTTTATGCTCAATCCCTATTCTCAAAAATCTCTGCCAGCGTCAGACTGATATTCGGAAATTCCCTCAATGTAATCACCTGATCTGCATTGTAATAATCTTCTTCCGAATCATCCTGAAGAATATAACAATCTTGTAACACATACCGTCCTGCTACCAGATAATAAATCTCAACAGACCGTTCCATTGATGATATAATCCAATATTCTTGAACATCTGCTTCCTGATAAATCTTCAGCTTGTCCTTCCGATCGTGTAGAACTGTAGCCGGACTTACAATCTCCACAACAAACTTTGGGATTCCACAATAATATGTGTCTCTAAGGTTTTTACGGTCATGTACCACAAGCACATCAGGGACAACATAATCATCATTTACGGCTGGATGATATCGGTAATCCAAATTGCCAGTAAAGACCAAGCTTCCTTTTGAAAGTCCATAGTGTATTATTGTGCTAATGTTCCCGGCTACAATACCATGTTGGTATGCTTCAGATTTTGGAATTGTGTAAGTCACACCATTTATCTTCTCTTCTTTGATGTTGCTGTCGCAGTAAGATTTCTGTTTAGCTTTTGCTTTCTCCATAATATTCTCCACATTGTCTTGTAGAAATTCCTCAAATCTTCTGATCTCCTCAGAAGAATATCCTACAACAGAAATCCACGTATTCCCTGGAATCTCACACCTAGCAGAGTCAAATCCTGTTTCTGTCGGACGTTCAAAATTAACAATTACTTTCTGTTTTCCAGATTCAGTTACAATCTGCGAATGTACAATCTCTGTTTCATCTGGCAATGTAATATATGGGTACATCATACAAACCAACTCCCTTATATATCCATTTCCGCAAAATCAATTACCAGATTATCATAAATACCTACTGGTACTTTATCTGCCATGGTATAGGTTTCCATTTCGTTCTGCTCGAAGTTATATACCATTACCATGTCTTTTGCATAGTCCACAATCCAATACTCACGGACTCCTGCTGTACGATATTTAAACAATTTAATCATGTAGTCCATACGGCGGCTTCCTGGTGAAACTATCTCAATGATCCAATCGGGCGCACCCTCACAGCCACGATCTGATAATTTGTTACGGTCACAGATTACCGAAATATCAGGCTCAATATAAACAGAATCATCATCATTAAGTAATACTGCAAATGGAGCATGATATACCTTACATTGTCCACCATTTCTCTTGATATAATCATGGATAGTTGCATACAGTTCACCTGATATATCCTGATGTTTACGGCTTGGAGCTGCCTGATAATAAATCTGACCGTCAATCAGTTCTGCATGTTCATTCTCTGGCAATGCCATGATATCCTCTATAGTATACTTTTTATTTTCCTTTAAAGCTGGCATTTACAGTCACCTTCCTTTTTGTCCTCCAACATTTATTTTAATCTACTCCCATTATAGCTGTTTTCCATTGTATTATCAATGAATTTCGCCCAGGCAGCAGTGGATCAGTATGGAATACAGCTGTAGCCGTTCCGCTCTAAATCTTGTCTTACTTCCCTTATCAGCCTTTTGGTTATCATAATATTCTGCTTATGCTTGATCTCTACATGATATCCAGTCAGGGTTGATATGTACTTGTAATGGCTACCGCCACTGCCTTTTTTATTATCTGGAATATAATGGTTTGCTTCCAGACAGGCAATAAACCGGACTTCATCTCGTCTATCAAGTTTTCCGCTCATTGTGCTTCTGCTCCTTTATTATGTCCTGCTACCTGTCTGTTAGTTCAATAGGGGAGTCGATAATTTCTACTCCCCTGTGCAATCCTACTTCACAAACTGAAGCATGTATTCCTTGAACTCTTCGTAGTCCATAAATCCTGCTACCTCTGCATTCTCATAGATTCTCTTCAGTAAGCTTTCGCATTCGTCCTGATCTTTCCCGATTCTATACTCATACGCCCAGGTTGTGAAGAAGCACTTCAGTCTCTCAGGTACAAGCTCATCTTTCCATTTATTGTATTCTATATAATCTAAAATCTCTCTCGTCCACATTGTCTTGTCCTCCTACCGTGCCATACTCTTAATTAATTTATTCGCCAGTTTCCATTTAAGTTTCTTGCCATACTTTCTCTGCATCTGATACAGATAGATTTCGTTGATCCGATCAAAGAATGTGTCCGGGAGCATCTTGTCTTTGAAGGTGTTGCATGTTCGACATGTGCACTGAAGATTTTCCACTGAATCTGATCCACCCAATGACGTAGGTCTGATATGGTCTATAGTCATATCTTCATATTTGATTTTTCTTCCGCATAATACACAACGTCCGTCTGCCTGATTGTAAATCATCATTCTTGTGGTCTTTGGGAAACACTTTTTCTTCTTTCGTCTGTAACAGATACGCTGTGTTTCCGTGTCATAGGCATAAAAGCCCTTGGTTGCCTTGACGTTTTCCCTTATGAAAATACTGCATCCCTTGAATGTAAATGTCTTTGCTTTACTTATATCTGTTGTCTTCTGGATCTGGTGCTCTTCGTCTAAATATATGTACTCTGTTCCATTTGTAATAACTATCATTTGTCTGCTCCCCCTTCAACAATTGCTTCTGCTCGTTCCTTTAATATCTGTAAATCTTCAGGCTTAACCAATTCTGCCATCATATCCCAGAAATAGTTGACTGTACCAGTTCCCTTGTGGAATGCCACTGCATAATCAAGCATTTCCCATATCTCTTCTTTTGTGAGTGGTTCTGTTGCGTCTGCCTCTGCAATATGGTAATAGAATCTTTCATCAGGACACATCCAGATTCCAAGAATCAATCCGTCCTGAAATACACAATGTAATCTTCTCATTTTGCCTTATTACCTCCAACTTCCCTTGATTAACTGATAAATCATTCCTAGCGCAATCGGCGCAGCCATCAAATACATATTGTAATATTCTGAATCGCCGGTTACTTTGCAGATAACCCACGGAAACAGTGCAATAAAAACAATAGCTATGATCTGCTTCAGAAATGAGATCAACAATTCCCTTAATAGCTGACGTTTACGTTGTCTGCTTACAATCTGCTTTACTTTCTGTTTACGCTGTCTCTCTTGCTCATGCTTCTTATTTGACAGAAGATAATTTGCAACAAGCTCAACAACTTCATCTTCTCTGTATAACCGGATTACTTCGGGTTCTCTTACCGCTTCCATCTTTAATTCCCTCCTACTTATGTATTAGCCGACTACCTCCCACCTTATGTAGATGGGAACGCTTTGAGCCTAAAGTCCTATTTATAGTCGCTCAAACGACTGTTCTATTTTCTGTATTCTGGCTTAATAAGCTTAGAATCATCAAACCATTTAACAGATCCACCCTTAAACTGTGTCTCAGGCTGGAAGATCACACCATGGCTTATCTTCTTTACCTGTCCTGACTCTGTTTTTACTGCAATATTTACATTCTGCGTCATATCTACCACCTCGCTTAAAATATTTTTCCTGTTGCTACTGCCATTGCTATGTAAAATCCATCTGCAAAAGTGTTCTTTTCAGTACGATTTACAAGATCTTCAAGCTCATGTTCAATGCGGAATTTCTGCTCTCTGGAAGCTCCGGTTAGCTCACATATATAACCAACAACTTCTGGTAAGCTATGACCGTAATCGTTATGGTCCGGTGTGAACTCTTTGCATTCATCATCACACCAGGCATCAAACATGGATTCCATTACTTTATTTCCTAAGTCCGTCAATGCTCTGCCCCCTTCTAAAACCAGAAGTCCATCAAGAAATCAAAATCTCCATCCCACATTTCTTGCGGTTCTTGCTTAGGCTCTGACTTTCCACCCAACAATAGATTTTTTCCGCTCGCTACTGTTTTTTCTCCAAGTGCTTTTAATTCTTCATCAGATAAACCGTATTCCTTCATATATTATTGTCCCCCTGTTCTGATAATGGGTGTAGCAAGCTCAAGGCTGTAAGAACACCCTCTTTGAAAGCCTCATACTGGATTACTTCTGAATACTCCACAATGGCTGTGTACAACGGATCATGTTCTGCTTGACCTTTAGCAGCTTTATTGATTGCTTCAAAAGCTAACTTCTCTGCTGAAGATGTGGTATGTACGTTTATCCAGTGTTCATACAAGGTCTTTATTGCGTCCCTCATGTGCTACACCTCCCATGTCGTAACATGATATCCAGCTTTTCTCATACTCTCAGCAAATTTATTACGCTCTGTCGCCGTGTCAAATGATCTGGTATATTCACAACCAGGCTTATTGAATGATACTCTATACATGGGCTATACCTTTCTCCCCGATCAGCCGATAGGACAGCTATTTAATACTAGATTGTTAACATCAGCTTCAAATACTGATACACAAGTTTTCGCGCTTCGAAGTCAATCTTTGCAATACGATCCAGAAGCTCAACCGGCTCTTCGTCACTGAATGCGATTGCTAACTTATCCGGTAAAGGTAAGCTATGAATAGCTCTTTCTACAACCGGACTTACCATTTGGTGCATGTTTTCTTTCAGTAATGCTACAAAATCCTGTTTGGACATGTCACATTCCATGTAAATGGGCTCAATATAATCGTGATACTCTGTGAATGTGATATAGTTTTCTCCGTATTCGGAAATGTCAATAAACTCGCAATACATCATTGTTGTTTTCCTCCTGTTGGTTGATTGATTTTATATTGTCGGGACTGCCTAATTGATAGCCCACTTGTTACTATTAAATTGTTTCAAACACGCCAGATTTCAACATATCTGTAAACCAACAGTCAAAATCTGGATATTCTTCTTTATTAGCCAGATCACGGTATACTTCTTGCATCTGCTCGTATGTAAAACTTCTGCCATTTATCGGATCTTCATAGCTGATATATTTTGTTTCTTTCATGTTGTTGTTCCTCCTTATGTTTGGTTACCTGACCGCCATTTCTGACGGTCAACGCTCACAGCTTGAAGCCCTGTTTATAGTGGCTGTGACCACTTTGATGATTAACTATTCTGAAGTGCTATGTATCTACGAGCATCCTGCAAACATTCTGCTTTAGTGTTTCCAAAAGCTACAGCATTACCCCAATCATTTCTTGCGACCCACTCTGAGACGGTACCGTTCTTTTTAGCTCTTGAATTTAAAGGATCATAGTGTTCAATTCTTTCAAATGTTAAATCCTGAAGTTTCATGTTCTCACCTTTCTGCGGTTGACCTCCACCGCAAGGATAAGGAATTTATCTTACATATAATCTGCGGTACTGGCTTACTCTCTGGTAATCTGCCAGTGATCCGAGGTCAGCTTCAAGCTGTTTACTGTCCAGTGTTCTACGCTCACAAGTTGAAACCTTTATAGTGAAGTCTTTGCCTGATTCTGAAAGCTTGTTGTTATTGTCCAGATAGGAGATCATTTCACGTTCTGCGTCTTTTAATTGTGCGTCAAGCTCTTCTTTCATTGCTTTAAGTGATCTGTAATCTGCTACGACTTTTTCTAATTCGTTCATTGTTGTGCACATATGTTTTTCCTCCATGTCCTTTTATTCTTATTGGAAGAACTCAGCTCCGGTGAGCTTTAAACCAATCTCGATTACTAGGCATCTTTGCTTATCTCTTTCCGGTATTATGTGGGTGTCTCCGGTGTGCGTGTGCTACTTCGTTTTCACCCTTCGCTGTTGTTCTTCGTTTGTGTGTTGCTGTTTTGTTTATGGCTCTAGCATAACACGATATCGTGTTATTTCAAGTCGGAATATTTCACAAGTTTTATACCGATATCGTTATATGTTTTTGTTGACTTTGTATACCGATATCGCTATATTTGACATTTTTGTAAAAATATGATATCGTGTTATATAGAGAATTGCTTATAAATATATAAAAGGTGGTGATTATATGGAAGAAAAGAAAAAGGTCACGGAGGCACATATTCGTGCAACAGAAAAATGGGAAAAAGAAAATTATGATAAAGTCCTTGTAAGATTTCCCAAAGGAACTAAAGAACGGATCAAAGAAACAGGTGATTCTGTAAACGGCTTTGTTGTAAAAGCTGTATTAGATAAGCTCGATAATTAACTATATATAGATGCAAATTATAGAACACGATATCGTTATACTTTTTATACAATTTTCGTTATACGATATCGTGTTATTTTTATGCAGTATTCCATCTTGTATATACCGATATCGTGTTATATAATTGACCTCAACAAAGGAACTACAGTACCACACAATAGGAGGTCAAGCATATGGCAAGCTTAAACGTATACGAAATGGTAACAGAAAGAATCATTAAACAGTTAGAACAGGGAACAATTCCATGGCAAAAGCCTTGGACTGGTGTTCGGTCTGGTGCATTCAACAGAGTTAGCAAAAAGCCTTACAGCCTTATAAATCAAGCTATATTGGAAAAATCCGGAGAGTACGCCACTTTTCATCAATGGAAAAATTTAGGCGGTCACATCAAAAAAGGTGCTAAATCTGAAATAGTAGTCTTCTGGAAGATCATTGATGTAGAAGAGAAAAACGATAAAGGCGAGATTGAAAAGAAGAAGCTCCCACTTCTCAGATATTACAATGTATTCCATATATCACAAATTGAAGGCGTTGAGCCACTGAAAGAAAAGCTCAATACAGAAATTGAACCGATTGAGGAAGCAGACAGAATTATAAAAAATTATGTGGATCGGGAACAACTTGTTTTCAACGAATGCAAAAGCAATAAAGCATATTACGCGCCATTAATTGACACAGTGGTTGTACCGCTTAAAGAACAGTATAGCAACATATCGGAATATTACAGCACAACTTTCCATGAATTAGTGCATAGCTCGGGCAGTAAGAACAGATTAAACAGACTTGAAACAAGTAACCTTGCTTCATTTGGTTCTGAGACATACAGCAAAGAGGAATTAGTTGCAGAAATTGGCTCAGCTTCCATCCTTAACTATCTGGGAATTGAAACAAAAGGAACATTTCAAAACAGTGCTTCATACATTGAAAGTTGGCTTCAAGTTCTCAGGAACGATAACAAGTTTATTGTATCGGCTTCAAGTAAAGCAGAAAAAGCAGTCAATTACATACTGGGTATAGAATGATAAAGAGGCGGTTGAAATATACCGCTTCTTTTTTTGCGTTATGGTTTCCGGTGTTGGCTTCCGCTTCTGTTGGTCTGCTATGCTTGCGCTGTGTCCGATCAGAAGAAAATGATTGTAGTATTTGCCGTGAATGTGGTGTGATGATATGGTTTATACTGTTGATATAATGCAGACCATAACAAGAGATATACAATACAATAACATGGTGTTATCTGTGATAATCCATGAGTTATACAGTCCATAGGCTTATATTGTCCTATGGGCTTTTTTATTGTATCGGGCTGTGATCTGGTGTGTGGTGCTCCGTGTACCTGGTGTGAGCTGTGCCAAGTAATGTGAGCTGATAGAACAAATTGTTATATCAGGTTGTCTGGTACTCACTGGGAAAATCCTAGTGAATGAAAAAGGGGCTGTGGTGCAATATGATGATTTGATGTGTGGTATTCTGCTAAGAGTGGGATTTTGTTTGATTGTAGGGCTTATTACTGAGTAGTGCAGAATGTTATACCAGACTAAAGCAGATTCCTAAAATGGGAATGTGGTTGTGTAATAATCGGGCTGTATGGTGTGATAAGCTGTGATTGTTTGGGTGGATTGATTGACTATGTTGGACTCTGGGACTTGTACTGTGATCTACTCTGACATGATAACGTTATATGGTTTTTGTCTGCTATGAGATGTATGGTTATCTGGTTTGTGGTGATCTGGGCTGATATTGTACAGTCGGTTATACCTGGGTAAGCTGTGGGAATGTCTTTTTCTATGTCTGCCAGTCCTGAAGCTATGCAGAACACTTTTTTTCTGATATATGTTGTTGGTCGTGTATGATCCTTTGATTGTGTGGTCTATCGGGCTTGTGTGTGTTGCTGCTGATATATCCTAGTGTTTTAGTATGGTATAGGTGGGGTGGGGGTACTTTTAATCTTTGCGCCGTTTCGGTTTTGTCGGAATGGGTGAATGTGGTTCAATTGCACACTGACTTGAAAAATAGTCCGATACGATATTTTTTGAAATACTATTATTTTTCAGAAAGATATGTTGACTTGTTACAATTAATATGTTATGATATTCTCATCTTAATTATTAAGGAGGTGCAACTATGGCACATCAGACACGAGTTAGCATTGTAAACGAGCGTACCGCAAGCCATAACCCAGTTGTTACTGAGTTAAAATCTAATGGTCTTGCTACTTTTAACAAGCCACTGGGGTTTATCGAGTTAAATTGTAACAACCAAAAATACCTCGCTGCAGTAGCAACACGGTGTAATGGCTCTTCTCCTGTGATGAGAGTGAACTCGTCAACAGTGGAGCGCCTTTGTAACGTTGCTGAGCGCAACGGATACGAGCCAGTTCTTATCTTCCATTCTCAGGCGGTGAACAATGGGGTCAATAAGCATCCGCGTGTTTGGGGGATCGTACCAATCAATAATCTTCCGCTTCATCCTACCCTTTTAGGTGGTGAGCGAAAATTCATCGGTCAGCAAAACGGACATCTGTATCTCCACACGCGGGATGTTGATAAGCTTTCTTTCGACTTCGACGGGATCAACTTTTTCGGTCGAAAAACCTGGAAAGCAATCGATCAAATGGTTTGATGAAAATGGAGGGGGAAACAATTTCCCCCTCATAAAAAGGGGTATTTATGAAAAAAATCAAATCTTTTACAGTCGAAGAAGATCTCTACTCTGCCGCTGCTTATATTGCCAAAAATGAATTAAAAATGTCAGTTAGCCAACTGATTGAACATTTACTTTCTGGATTTGTAGACGGCCATTATAAAGTTGAGAAAAAACAAACACTTCAAACTGTAAATCGACCTATTAGCTTAACACGAAAACAACTTATCTATATTTTAACCACGGTATTCAGTGATAAGGGCTATGTTCTTAAACCACATACCAGAGATGGAAAATGTTATTATGAAATTTCTAAGGATGGTATTTTGCTCTCTGTTTGTATATTAATAATGCGTAATATGCGGCACACCAGCTGTGTGTATCAAATTGGCGCGGATCTTACAGCTCCTCTCCTTAACTATGTACAAGAAAAGAATATTCTTTTTTCAAATGCTGGTATAAAAATAGCTCCAATCCTTGTTACTTACGCTATTACTCCCAACAATATTTTTACTTGGAATGCGTTAAACCTCTCAATTCCTTTATTTGATATTCCGCAAAGGCCAAAAGAATCAATATATCCTATTTACCGCACTGCTACTAATATTGGTGAAAAAGATAGAGAACCTGGAACTTACTTTATCAGAGTTAAGACACCTAGTGACATAGAGTACGGAATTAATCTAACAAAAGAAACGCTGGCTCCTTTTCACGGATTGTATGAAGAATTGGATCTAGCCTTACGCCAAGCCCATGAATACCAACAGGAAACTATAGAAATGTAAGTAATCCATCCCAAAATAACGGAATCGGCTGCTGATTTTGCATATTGTAATCAAGAAAAGCATATGCTATAATTGCCATAGGCAAAGAAGTAAATTAAATCCAAACGCAAGACAAAAGCCCCCAGAGGTCGCATCTCTGAGGGCTTTCTTGCTCGTTGCGGTGAGCTAATCCGTTTAGGCTAGTTGCTGTTTATTTCTCACTGTCTAACCATTTGCAAATGTAGTAGGCAACTACACTTGCCGTAACAGAGAGAATAAAAGAAGTAATCAAATCCAAACGCCATCACCTCCTCTCTGTTGCGAGAGTGAGATTCAGCAACATTATTACTATATCATGCTCACAGCACGATATAACGGACTTGGAACGTCATTTCTTATATTGATTCTTAGAACTGTATGTGCTATTCTTATAAAGGCAAAAGGATAACGCCAGATCACAATGAACATCTCCTTTCCGTGCCGGTATAGGAGTAACAACACGGATTTCCCCAGATATAGGCAGTCTGGGGATTTCTTTATGCACAATTAAGATATCAGAACTGATCTTTATATTCCGGTTTCAGCTCCAAGTATTTTGCAAGATTTATTCCCTTATTAATTTCAACCACATAGGACGGTTGTATTCCTGCGGCTTTAATCACTGCTGCTGGGGATATTCCTGCTATCCTCATTTCATCTGCATAGAGTACACCAAAAAGATGTATCATAGTTGTTCTCTTTGCATTCTTAATCTCACTCATTTCACGTAACTTATTCCCAAGCTCAACAACTGTCATTTTTACCTTCCTCCCGATCATAAATATAAGCTGATTATAGCACAATTTGATATTATGGAGTATAAATTTGCATAAAAATGGCAGCAGAATACACACCTATAAAATTTAAGTTTTATCGGAAAAATCACCCCTTTAAAACCCAGTAAATATAAGGGTTTCTGAATACGGATTTCAGTAAAAACCAGTGTTTTTGGACGTTTTAGACTGTTTTCGTCATATTGCACAATAAATTTGATGATCTGGAAGCGAAAAAATAGGGATGCAGCCCCGGTGTGAGGTTACATCCCTATTGTGTGTAAATTGACCCACTAGTATAATCCTTGCTCTCTAATGATTATTATATTCTAAAATATAATATATTATTTCTAATATAGATTTTCAATTTCCTCCAACTGTTTCTGATATTCTTCATAATATTTTGCTAAAAGTTCTTTTCTACTAGCATTCATCTCGTTAATAAGATCTTTTTGTCCTCTGATAAGTACAGTATTAGTATGTCTTGCTTGTAAGGAATCCATTTGTGCTTGTTTTGTTTCTATTTGTGAATCTATTCTAGCCTTCCTTGCTTTACTTGCACTATCAGTTGAAGTTGCCAGAGCTGCTGATTGCCTTTGCAAATTTCTAATTTCATTGGACAAACTTCTTACTTCAGAATTATATTGAGAATCTGTTTCTGTATAATATCCTTCTTTTTCTAATTTAAATATAGTTAAATTACATTCACTTATAATTTTATCAGTGCTTTCATTAGTATCTTTTACCTTTTTGTTATACTCTTCTTCTGCATTTTTTCTTAAAGTCTCTTTATCGTTGTCAACAATTATATTGCAACTTGCAACTAAATCACCATATTTAGCAGATATTGTACATGTTCCAACACCTTTGCCATAAACTGTTCCATCCTGAACAATAGCTACATCACTATTACTTGTTTCCCAGGTAATTTTTTTAGTAAGTGTTGCATTAATCGGCTGGAATACTACTGTTAATTGACAATTTTGTCCTTTTCTGATAGTCGTTTCTGATGAAGCAAAACTAATTTCTTTTACATCAATAGGAGTTACTATAACCTTACAATTTGCGGATTTATTTCCAGCGCTTACACTTATAATTGCATTTCCTTCTTTTAACGCAGTTATTGTTCCATTAGAAATCGCAGCAATCATCGGATTAGAACTAGTCCAAACCAATGTTTTATCAGCTGTCGTATCAACAGGTAAAATAGAAGCGTTTAATGTATATGATTTTCCAATTTCAAGAATTACATTATCTCTATCTAAGGATACACCTGTAATTGGTTTATTAATCGCTGTTGGTTTAGGTGCCTCTGTTGGTTTAGGTGCTGGTTTCTGACTACCTTTTACATTTACTTTGCAAATATATTTTACACCACCAACATTTGCTATAACATCTGCTGTTCCTGCACTTTTCGCAACAACTTTTCCATTTCTGGTTACAGCAGCTATAGCTATATTACTGCTTGTCCATTTAACTTTCTGTTTAGTACCTGTAACTTTTAATGTACTTGACTTTCCAACACTCAGAGTAACAGATTTTTTATTAAGCTTTGGTGTTTCAACAGTAACTTTGCAAGTGTATTTTTTACTACCGACCTTTGCAGTAATCACTGTTGTACCTTTTTTCTTACCAAAAACCACACCTTTAGAAGATACTGTTGCTACAGACTTTTTACTACTACTCCATTTTGCTTTTTTCTTTGTCCCTTTTAATTTTAAAGTCTTTTTCTGGCCTTTTGTCAAAGTAATTTTTTTAGAATTAATTTTTACTGCAGCCTGTACCGTTTGCATTGTTCCTAACTGTGTTGCTACTTCTGGTGATAACAATGTCAGTGAGAACACTGCGATCATTACCGCCAAAAACTTCTTCAGAAATCCTTGCTTCTTTTCCATGCGTTTTTCCTCCTTGAACGCTTCATGTGAATTTATATTTTCGCCCACATTCCCATGGGTAATCATATACATTTTACTGGATGATCTTTACTGATCCATATGCCGCATTCTTTAAAACAGCATTAAATCTCTCAGCATTTATTGAACCAATTTCTATACCATTATCGTAATATTCATTTATCATCCTTGTAGTAACTGCATAGTAAAAATACATATCATCATCTTCATCTAAATCTTCAAGATCCAGCTCAGTTGTAATACCACCTAATATATATTCTCCATCGTCTTCACTATAAACGCAGAAAGCATAATCTTCTGTATTTCCACCAAATCCATTTTGTGCTCCACAGTGCATTACAACAGTAGGATATTTTGGAGAATCTGAACTTTGATCCTTGCTCTCACCATCAGAAGATTCTGTTTCTGTGTCTTCACTTTCACTGTTATCATCATCTTCATTAAGTCCATCATAAAACTTCACATCATAAACACTTAAAGAATCTGGATTTTTTAAAATTCATTTAACTGCCTTAACAGCAGAATAAGCGTAAGATTCGTATTTTGCCTGCTCAATCGTTTCTGCTGAATCTGGATAATCAGGAATAGTATTCAGTAATTCGATTCCATCATCATATTTACCCTGTTCTAACAAATTCTCCGCTTCTTCATAAGTTGCTTTTTCTTTGCCTGTCTCTGCTTCATTTATAGCATCTTGTGCGCCGTCATAATCTATAATAGAGTTCAGTTTCTCAATTGCTTTATCATACTTTCCCTCATCAATAAGATCCTGTGCTTCTTCATATACAGCTTTCTGCTCTGCTAAATGCTGCTGTGGTTTTGCAATGCCAAAATAATAACCAGTTCCAGCAATGGCAACTACTGCTACTACGCCAATAAGGATTTTCTTGCTTCCTTTATTACTCTTTCCGTCATTATTCTGTATTGGTTGTGTCGCATTTCCGATTGGACAACCACAATGAGGACAAGCTCCTGCTTTATCCGATATTTCTTTCCCACATTCAGGACATTTTATAAGTGCCATAATGTATTTCCTCTCTTTACATGTTTGTTGTTTTATTTCTTACTCTACTCCCATTTGTTCTGCCAAATCATCAATAAAATCACCCATAGCAGCTGACCATTCTTCATCTGTTAGTTGTCCGTCACCATCTGTATCATGAGCCGAATAATATGGATCACTTGGATCATATCCATGAGTTTCTTCCGATGAATTATTGTTTGTACTATTTGAGCTACTGCTCGAATAACTTTTATATCTGCTTGTGCTTGAAGTAGAGCTACTTACACTTGAAGAATTGCCTAAAGTTTCTGCGTAATCCTCATCCTCCGAATCATCTTCATCAATTGTTAATTCATTGTCAGATGCTTCACCATACTCTTTAGTATCTGTGGTTTCATTTCCACAAGCTGCTACACTTATACCTAAGCAGCATACAAACAATAATGTAACAATTTTTCTTTTCATTAGACTGCCTTCTTTCCCTCAAAATATAAAAAGCATTCCTCTCCTGACTCGCTCGCCACGGAAAAGCAATGCTCTCCTATCATGTAAAAATTGCAACTGGCTGTCATACATATGCTTAGACCCTGTAGTTTTGCGCCACCGGATTTCTCCGGCTATGCCCTGTATTCAATTAGTGCTTGTTTTATAGCCAAACATTATTATCCAATAAATAAAACCACCACACATATAAGCCACTATGTCATACGGATCAGACACAGTATCCGTTCTAAATAAAGGTGTAATATATTCCCAGAATACGCCACATAAAAATAAAAGTAACTCTATTTGCCATAATCTATATATCATACCCTTATAGTAATAAAAAACACTGTTGCAATATGCTATAAAAGTAATTCCACCTACTAAATCATTAAAATAACATGTCATAAACCATTTAAGCCACGGTATTGAAATATAATTTTTTAGATGTTTATTTACTAATACTGCAACTAATGTCATTAACATGATTCTCAAATTTTTCTTCATTAACCATCAATTGAAAAAATAATCAATGCTAAAAGTACAGCTCCAACAACGCCCCAGAAACTTAATCCGTTATTATTATTCCCCGCCATACTAAACTCTCCTTCCAAAAATCTTTTTCATTTTTAATATATTGTTTCTATCTGGTCACAATAATAGCACTAAATCTGGATATAATCAATACAAATGTTTCTAATAGGTGACAATTCGTCGTATTATTTGACGCAGGAGTGCTACTATGCAATATATCTTAACTGATCTTCCACTTGGACATAATATCCAGACAGTACGCATGAATAAAGGTATGACACAAGAAGAAGTTGTTGCAAAACTACAGCTTATGGGAAGTCGTATCTCCCGAAGCACTCTTGCTAATATTGAAGTGGGGCGCAGGAACATAAAAGCCAGTGACCTGAAAGCGCTGCGATTACTGTTTGATGTTGAATATGAGGAATTTTTCAAAGATTAAAGCTATCGGGTATGATGTGATCCGGTAGCTTTTTGTTGTATTCTGACTGAAATAGTCTTATACTGGATTTATAATACTATTGGAGGTATGAAGCCTATGGGTATGTATGATCGTGACTGGTACCGAGAGTCCTACAAAGAAAAAGAAGAAAAATACGGCGGGGATTTCAGTTTACATAGTAAGCCTAAGAAGAAACATCAAAAGAAAAAAGCTGATAAGGCAAAAAATTATTCAACTTATCAAGAATCAACCTACCGAAATTCAGCCTACCAAAACACAAATAAAAAGCAGGATGATTCTTTACTCCAGCTTATTAACATTAGTTGCCCCATTCTCTTTGTAATAACATTGCTTTGGGGATATAAGTTTATTCCTAACCAGTTATCACAAATAATTCTTGAATGTATATTCTTTTTTACTCCTTTTATTCTAAAAGAACCAAAAGGAACACGTTTAAAAAGCATATTCAAGGCTATAATGACTTTTATTATTGCACTTATCGTATGCTTCATTGTTGTTATTGGCATTATATATCTTCTAGAAAAATTCGGAATTCTAAAATATAATTTTTAAATATGATGCTTATGTTACAGAACGGTAAAAATATACTAGCGTGAAGCAAATAACGGAGGATATAAAAAATGAGCAGCGAAAATACTAATGGAAATAATAAACAAGATGACAATAATATAAAGCTCGAAACATTCAAAAGCGCTCTGGACTTTCTCATGGGAAATTACTCTGAAGGAATAAAATTTTTTCAGTCTGAATTATGTATGCCTAATATTCCTATGCCAACACTTGGTGGTCATACATTCTGGGATACCTTAGCAGAATATAACGGATATAAGCTCCAGCAAAATCTCATTACCAGACACGCCAGGATTCTTAATTCTGATGATGTACGCATTGCTTGGGGAACCGTAAATGGCATGAAAATGACATTAGAAAGAATGGCTGAGATGTCAAATAAATATACCAATAAAGAATCCCAAAACAAGAAAAATATTACAGACGTAGAACAAGAATTATTATCTGCCAAAAAATTACTTGATAATGGGATAATATCTTCAGAAGAGTTTAATACCATTAAGAAAAAATTGTTGGATCAGGTGATGTAATATATAGATTCGGATTCCAGGAATATTATATATCAGCTACACAGAGCCACGATAAACCCAAGGCGATAAGGTATAAAAATCACCCCTTGCAAACCCTTTATTTTACTGGCTTCTCAGAGAGTCAAAAATATAGTCGAATGGTATCGAAAAAAGTCAATGTTTATAATGGTTTACGGACTATGAGACATGAAATTTTGTGCAATTTTTGTTATTTATTTAACAATCTAATTTTGCACAAACCCTTTAAAAATAAGGATTTATACGATACCATGGTCGATACCTTGAAACACTTGCAAGTACATGCAATCCCTTATAAATACTGCTATCTCAGCACTTCAAAATGTGATTATATTGTTATTTTTTTAACAATATATATTTAAAGGTGGATGGGGGTACTTTTTACTAGCCATAAAAACACTACCACTGCTCCCCCAGTGGGTACTTATAAACTCTGGAATTTTTACATGCCTGGTCAGATACATGGCGGTATATAAACCAAAAATTATTTTCCAATCTGGCAACAGAGCGAAAAAATAGGGCATACCAGATAATATCCAGTATACCCTATATGTATTACTTAACTTTCACTTTACACTTCTTTGTAATTTTTCCAGACTTAATCGTAATAGTTGCAGTGCCTTTCTTTTTACCTGTTATTTTTCCATATTTACTAACAATCGCAATCTTCTTGTTTGAGGATTTATATGTAACTGTATCTGGGCTTCCAGCATATGAAAGTTTAGGTTTCAATGTCGTGCTCTTACCCTTCTTTACATTTATAGAGGATTTAATGTTCTTAATTGCTGTCGTGCCTGGTACTGTTATTGTGCACACAGCCCTTTTAGAACCTGATTTTACTGTAATCTTCGCAGTGCCTGCTGAAATACCTTTAACCTTGCCCTTTTTATTAACTGTTACAATTTTCTTGTTGGAAGTAGAATACTTAACATTCTTCCATGAGGAAGCTGGTTTCAGAGTAGATGTTTTACCTTTTTTCAATGTAAGTGAAGACGGAATTAGAGATACTGCCTTAACTGAGAACTGGTACTTCATACTCTGAATATCATCTGATGGAAGCCACATTTTACGAACACCATCATACAAATACTTCTGGAAGAATATGTACATATCATATGTTCCAGATTTGGTAATACCATTATTGTTTCCAATTCTACCTATTGTCTGTCTCTGGCTTGCTGTTGGATTCGCATTTAAGCTCCAATATAATGGTCTCCACTGCCAGTCTCCATTAACAGGATTTGTGTTCTGAGTTCCAACTCCAGTAACTATAAATTGATATGTTTTTCCAGAGGTAAAGGTAAGCGGCTCTTCCAAACCTTTTACCGTACTTTGAGATACGCTTGGAGTATAGACCGGAATAGGTGTCGTTGTCGTTGGAGCTGGCGTTGAGGTTGGATTGACTGCAGGCGTTGGTATCGGTGATGCAATCAACTGTATTTCTTTTGATTTAAAAGTTGTTGGAAGCGAATCTCTTATAAAAGTAGCGTCCCATTCAGAGCCATTGTATATGAACTTCTGGAAAAATATATACATTGTAAATGTTTCTTCATGTTCAATACCATTTACATTTCCAATAGACCAGCTCTTCTGATATCCTCCATCAATATTATTTTTCTCCATTGACCAGCCATATGGAATCCACTTGGTATCACCTTTAATCGGGTTTGTATTGTCAGTCCCTGCACCAATTACTGTGAAATCGTACATCTGTTTCGGATAAAATGCTAAAGGCTCTTCCAATCCAGTTACCTTGCTTTCGCTGACAGACGGGTTAATGGTTGCACGAGTAGTTGGAGTCGGTGTAGTAGTAACCGGAGATTCTGTGGGAGTACTTGCTTTCGCCTTTAATGTGAGTACAAGTGGTGCAACTGCTTCAAGTCCCTTGGAATCCTCAGCATATACAACTACTTTAATGGCTGTATCATAAGCTACATCTGTCAACTGTACACTTGCAGAGCTTGCAATATCTCCAGAGCTCTTATAATTGCTCTTTACTGCTTCGAATCCAGGTGTAGAATCAGATTTCTTCACCCAGGTCACATAATATCTTCCTCCAACACCAGCATCATTGGTATGGAAGGTCAGATCAACAGTATGCTCATACGCCTTGTTCCAGGAAATAGAATCTGCGGTTAACGTCATAGTACTAACAGGAGCTGTAACAGACTCAAGTGCTCCAGTCTGGCTGTTAATGGTATACTCTGTAGTATCCAGATAATGAACATGTGCCAGAATATTCTCCATAGTAGTAAGTGCAGTACCATTCGCATCCGTACCGACCTTTACAATAATCTTTCCGGCAGCTGCGTCACTTCTTCTTACCTGAAGGTCGGCTGTTTCAGCAAGCTGGCCAATTGCTGCGATACATGCGTTATCACCGCCTAAAACAATACTGTTATCATTAAGACCATCATCCTTGTTATCCTTTACAATTACAGCACCGGAAACACGGATCTCGCCCTGACTGTAAATAGCTCCACCTGTAATTTCAGCAGCTTCATTTACAATACCTGCAGACTGGTTTCCTGTAATAGTACCACCTGCCAGTCCGATGCTTCCGCCAGCATTACAGATTGCAGCTCCCGGCGCACTGGTTCTGTTTCCTGTCAGGGTTACACCATTGGACATTCCGAAGTAACCACCCTCCACAGAAATAATGGAGCCTGTTGCATCCCCCTGGTCAAGAGCTCCTGTTACAGTCAGACTTAAAACAGAATCTTCATTTTTACATGTATCAAACCGGAAAGATGTATTTTCATCTTTTACTTTAAACATATCTCCTAAAAATCCGGCTGCACGTTTAATAGTAGTTCCATCCGCAGCTGCTGCAATAGAGATATTCTTATTCTGATCGATCACAACAGTCTCACTGATTTCTACAGTTCCGGTTACAAGGATCTGGGTAACTTCACCATCCTTGCCAATATTAACCGGTGCTGCCGCAATTGCCTCTGCTAATGTGGAATAGGATGTCTGGGTTCCATCTGCTGCTCTTACAATAACCAATCCAGAATTTTCAGCAGGAGGAATAGGCTCAGCATTTTCCATCATAAACTCGATTGCATCACTGCTTCCAAATCCATCCTGATCCATTTCCTGTGCTTCTTCATCATAGAAACCATTTGCAATCTGTTCATCAATAATAAAATCAGTTTCACTTTCAAATTCATCAGTTATTTCCGTAGCAAATTCATCTTTTCCCCTATTTTCTTCAGCCATTACTCCAATCCCACTTAACGGAACTGCCGTAACAACTACAGCTGCTGCCAAAATTGTCGCCAACATCTTCTTTCTCATACTTTGTGTCCTCCCAATATTTTATAGTATCGAACTAATTGTACTATAATAGTAAATCTCTACAATGCAGAAGTCAATCCATCACAAGCAAAAAAATAGGGCAATTACACAGTTTCCTGTATAACTACCCTATTATTCTATACCCAGTTGCAACACTCCGGTACCACCAGACACCCTAAAACACATTTCCAAAAAATCCATAAAAGAGAGTACGCATATAGGTCTTGATCCAAGAAGTATACAAAGAACATTTAAGCTTCCCATTCAAGCATATGTAAACTCTCTTTTATGGATTTTGTGTGAGATTAAAATGTTAAAAGCCAAGCCGCGTGAGCCAGACTCTATTTTGTATAGTTATGTATTAAGTATGTTAATCCTTATCGGATGTTGACTGATCGGATGATGGATGGTCTGTGGTTGCGGCAATAGTTAAATCTGACTGATAGTTAGCCTCTATGTCTAACATGTGGCTCTGCCAAATCATTTCTCTGTTCTCTTCTAGTTTTGATACTTCTTGAACTAAAGTAAAACAGGTTCTTTCAAAGCTAGGTTTTAAAATCGTATATTTTGAAATATTTTCAAATTTTAATTCATTTATATAGTACGCAACGAGCTTTCGAACATCATTTTCACTTTTTCCTTCATATTCCTCATCAGGATCATAATCTGGAGTCCACATAGGTACGTTAATATTTGTATCTTCGTTTGTTCTATCTGCTGCAAATAAATACACGTATTTGCAACCAACTAACTCTGATATTTCAAGTATATGTGGAACTATGATTTCCCAAAATACATATACACCCAGCTTAAAATCCAACCTAATCTGCGGAACATAATCTTTATTTCTACATAAAAACTTAATATCAATTGCTGGAAATGTTTCCTTGACAGCTTGTGTATGCTCTTTATCATGGGTGTCCTCAGCTTCTTTATTTTTTTCTTCTAATATTTCAACCTTATCTTTTGCCAAACTCATTAATTTAGACACTCTATCCGGCTCTTCAACAACTTCCCAAATATCGCCCATAGCTTTATTGAGTTGTTCATTTACTTGATTTTGTTCCTTCTCATCGCACTCCTTTAGTCTGCTTAAAGCTTCTACATATTTTTTAAATACAATTTTTTCCTCATCTTTTAATTTATCGTCCAAAAAATCCTCATATAAAATCCCACAGTTAAGTGAAAAATAAAAAACAATCTGTTTGGAAGTTTTATCTCGAACTAAAAAAACCTTTGTATTCCGTTCACAATCGTCACTCCAAGCATTATTTCTCAAATAACTTGAAATATTACTGCCCTTTGCCGCTTGCTTAAATTTATACAACTCATCTTTTGTACTATCAAATTTTCTAAGAGGTTCTATTTCTAAATTTTCTTTTAAATAATTTTTTTGCGCTTCAATTGCATATTCCATATTTCTCTCCTTGAAAAAAAACCACAGACTTCTGCCTGTGGTTAATTTTTAAGCTAATACAACACCTTGCCTTCTCAAAAATTCTCGTGTGGCATCAACCTTGATAGCACTCAAACTCAATTTTCTATGTCCCTGCTCGTTCGCCTTTAAGCCTTCTCTAGCCTGTTTCCATGAATACTCTGCATGTGAAAGTGTACTCAATTCCCAAGCACTATAATGATCGTATCGTTCAAACACCGAACTAACTAATTTCTCTTCGCATTCACACAACTCTCCGTATTCGCTGGAAAATGGATTATCATCCATATATTCAGTTCTTACCACTGTTAAAACAGGTCCGTATTTCCATGCTTGAAATTCATCGTCGAACAGAGGACGGTTATAGATCATTAAAGACTCTCTTTGTGATAAATACATCATCTTATGCATTTTCATTTGATCCATATTGCTATTATGTTTTTTGTAATATAAATCATACAACTCCTTTGCAACAGCTAAAGTGTTTGCCATAATTCTAATCCTCCCTTCGTAAGTATTTATATATTATACCCCCAAATTTTCTGTTTTACTAGTCTTAATTGTTATTTTATCAAGTTTTCTTCACTTATATTATACTTTATTTTTTCCTCTTCTGCCACTATAAATTCTGTTCTAACTTTCCGCAGCAAAAGCCCAGGCACTCGCCCAGGCTTTTATGGTGTATTACTCTTCTGTTCTACTCTTCTACATTTCTAACGATACGTTTACTATCCCTCGTTTACTATTCCTCATCAGCTACTTCTACCGTTGGCTTCGGAGTGGATATAAGCTCCTTCAGCTCATCAATTGTGTAACCGTTGGAATCCATGAGATCTGCAAGAGCTGTAAGCTGCGCTGCACGTTCGGCTTTCTTCCGCTCTGCATCCATGTCTTTAGGAATCACCTTGCAAACAATTTCTCCTGTTTCCGGATCGGTATACACAGAAAAGTCATTTTCTCTAAAAATTCGTTTCATCCGCAAATACTCTTCAGAATGTTGATTTTTCTTATGTACAAGTGGCTTACTTGTAATCCAGGGTGTCTTGGACGGTACTGCAAATACACAGCCCTGTAATTCATCATTTTGTTCCATAATATCTCCCTCTCAATCTGTTATCTCAACTTTCCAGTTCATCATAGCTTCATACACACTGTATGGAATCTTGTCCTTGTATCTCTTTGCAGTGTCCTTGATATATTGTTCCTTGTACTCTTTATACTTCTGGAATGCTTCTTCCGGTGTTTTGAAAGTACCAAGTTTAATACTCTGTCCATTTACCTCCATACCTGCTCGATAACAAGTCTTTCCATTCTTTTCTTCTTTATATACTCCTAAAGGAAGTTCACCTCTGTTCGCTTTTCTATTCGTAAACAGTGTATTGATAAATCCTGGAACCAAGCAACAAGTATCAGGGCTGTATATCTTATTACCTTTATAAAGAATATCCTTATCAAGATTCAGATTACTGCCTCCATAATTATTCTTCTCATACCAGTACCTAAAATTACTGAAGTTTTTCCACTCTTCTGAAACTATGCATCCTATATATTCAGGATATTTTTCATGTACTTTAGTGCTATAGCAACGGTGTAATATACCATGCCATTTATTATATGCTGTAGAATCCGTGTCCACATCTTCACAGCCCCAATAACCAACTCCACATACAGTCGGCTTATACCTTTTAGCAGACCATTCCTTATTTTTATATCGAATATCGTTCATTACCTGTACAATATACTCTTCCGAATCATCACCTGTTCTTTTATAATGATCTCGTACCTGTGCATTCTGCTCTCTGGTAAGTGGATAAAGGTCTTTATAATAAAGATTTGACTTATCATTGCCCCTATGCCAAATATAAGTATTGTTCACGCAATCAGGATTTTCTATAAAAGTATCAACAATCAGACGTTCTGCACCTATAAATACTTGTTGAAATTGCCATTTACCGTCTTTGAATATGTTCTTGCTGAAAGAATATACCAAACCACCATCTTTACTTCTTTTATACGTGATACCATTAAGCAAATTATACTTACCTTTACTTTTTCGTATCATTCTTCCATAGTAGGAAAGCCAGGTGTCCTTACAATTCAGTAATTTTACAAATATTTCATTCTCGCCCAGTAATTCAATATCAAGCCCAGTCTGAGATAAATCAAGAATTCTTTCAGGCTTAATCTGCTTATACTGCCGTTTCTGTAATATAACCATATTGGGATCAAAGGTATCTGTTACTGTTTTCTTCTGTAATTTCTTCTCCCTGTGATCCAACCAAGTACAATACTTACACTTTGATCTGTATGCTTTCTTACCATTTGGTCTGATCTCCATACGGAATCTGCTTAAAGGTAATTCTTTCCCACACTGGCAGCAAACCTTAGTAGCTTCTGCTGTAACCTCCTGTACGCTCTTATCTTCAATATTATGTTCTGTAACTGTCTTATCATCTAACATAAGTCTCCTTTCGTTCTAAGCAAAAAAGACAGTCATATCTTGACTGCCCTTCTGCCCTGACTTTATTTATGAGTGCTGCCAGGTGGCACTGATACATAATATAAAAACACATACCCCAATTAAGGGCTTGCGATTTCTTGCATTACAAGGAAGTCTATTTCCTCGACACCCTTTGTAAGGTATCTCCAAAATAAAGACCCCTCTAAGCCTTTTTCACATATTCAATTTTTCTAAACAGTGGCTCTATCTCTTTCAGCTGATAGTCCACCTTTTTATTTCCTGCATCTGTCTCTTGAATGTACATCACTGTTCCCAGTACACCAATCACAGAATACAGCTTACCAGAGTCTGATACGATTTCGCCCCGGCGTATTACATTTTTATCCATATCTGGTCTTATTCCTTTCTGAAATTGTCCCATAAAATCACGATTTTACATTTCGCTCTATAGCAATGCTTTAAAACGCATTATACGGCTCAAATTTCGATTTTAATTCTAATAGTAGGGAAATTGTTGTCTGAAATGAAATAAACGAAATTTAGCCCATACACAGCGTTATTTACTGTGCATAGGCTAATAAAAGAGGATGACACATATTTGTGCTCATAAATGAACACTAAAATAAGCCCACGAGTAACACATCAAAAACTCATGGACTTATTCAGGTATTCATATTTAATTTTAAACAAAAAAAATAACCACAGATAAAATCTCTGTGATTTTGTGAATTTTCTGTGAAATCTTATTAAATTTACCACATTTGCAGGCTCATCCTCCTATAAATATATTTTGTCACTTATAAGAAATGATTACCTTTTTTTACTTTTGATTGCCTTTTTGATTACCTTTCTATTTTTCATTAAAACAGAAAGTCCGCAAACCCTTGATTTTACTGCATTAATCGGGGCAACAGGATTTGAACCTGCGACCTCACGGCCCCCAGCCGTGCGCGCTACCAAGCTACGCCATACCCCGCGAACAGTTGATATTGTATCAAATGTTATAATAAAAATCAACAGTTTTTTCAAAAAACAAATTAAAATCGTCTGTAAGTGTTACTGTGAACGGAATAGACGGGTAACCCATGTATAACTCTCCTATCCAATTATAAAAGAACCTTGAACGTAGGTAAAACTGCAATTTTATTGAGAAAAATCACAGAAATCAAGGTTTTCGCCCATATACCAAAAGACCTTGACAGCTGGTTTTCCCAGTCCATCAAGGTCAGTTTTTATGCTTGGACAAATTTCTATTGATTGGGCGATTTGCCCTTTAACAGGATATTTTACTTTGCCTGTTAACAATTATATTAATGCTGTGCATTAATATAATTAACAAGTCCTTCCGCCTTAATGATCTTCTGCATAAATTCCGGGAAGGCCTGCCCCTTAAATTCAGTTCCTTTGGTGCGATTGTAGATCATGCCAGAATCAAAATCCACCTCTACCTCATCCCCCTCATCAATGCCCTTGCTTGCTTCCGGGCACTCAATGATCGGAAGTCCAATGTTGATTGCATTTCTGTAAAAAATTCTGGCAAATGTCTCTGCGATAACACAGCTGACACCAGCTGCCTTAATAGCGATCGGCGCATGCTCACGGGAAGAACCGCAGCCAAAATTCTTAGTTGCTACAATAATATCACCCTTCTGTACTCTTTTTACAAAAGTATTATCAATATCCTCCATGCAATGAGTTGCCAGTTCTGCCGGGTCTGAAGAATTCAGATAACGTGCCGGAATAATAACATCTGTATCAACATTATCTCCATATTTAAAAGCTCTGCCTTTTGCCTGCATGATAAGTACTCCTCCTTATAATCCTAATTCTTCCGGTGCACAAATATAACCGGTTACTGCACTTGCTGCAGCTACTGCCGGGCTTGCCAGGTAAACTTCAGACTCCACATGTCCCATACGTCCTACAAAGTTGCGGTTAGTAGTAGAAATGCAGCGCTCACCAGCGGCCAGAATACCCATGTATCCACCAAGGCACGGTCCACAGGTAGGTGTACTTACAACTGCTCCAGCCTCAATGAAAATCTTAAGAAGCCCCTCTTCCATTGCTTGCAGATAAATTGCCTGAGTCGCAGGAATCACAATACAGCGAAGCCCTTTCTTAACCTTGCGTCCCTTCAGAATCTGAGCTGCAACACGAAGGTCGTCAATACGGCCATTCGTACAGGATCCGATTACAGACTGGTCTACAACAACCGGCTCTCCAATCTCAGAAATGGTCTTAGTGTTCTCTGGTAAATGAGGGAACGCAACGGTTGGTTCCAATGTGCTAAGATCAATTGTGTACTCAGCTTCATAAACAGCATCCTCATCAGCCTCGTATGCTGTATACGGGCGCTTGGAATGCTCCTTCATATATTCGATTGCAAGATCATCAACCGGGAAAATTCCATTCTTTCCGCCAGCCTCAATTGCCATATTAGCAATAGTAAAACGGTCGTCCATAGACAGGTTTTTAATTCCCTCTCCCACGAACTCCATAGATTTATAAAGAGCTCCGTCCACGCCGATCATTCCAATGATATGTAAGATCACATCCTTACCGCTTACCCATTTTTTCGGTTTGCCAACGATGTTAAATTTAATGGCAGACGGTACCTTAAACCATGCTTTTCCTGTAGCCATGCCAGCTGCCATATCAGTACTTCCGACACCAGTGGAAAAAGCTCCAAGAGCTCCATATGTACAGGTGTGTGAATCAGCTCCGATAATCACATCGCCTGCAACTGTAAGACCCTTTTCCGGAAGGAGCGCATGCTCAATTCCCATCTGTCCTACATCAAAATAATTGGTGATATCGTGGCGACAGGCAAATTCACGAACACATTTACAGTGCTCAGCAGACTTAATATCCTTATTCGGAATAAAGTGATCCATTACCAGTGCAATTTTATCTTTGTCAAATACGGTATCTACTGTCATCTTATCCATCTCATGGATAGCTACCGGAGAAGTGATATCGTTTCCAAGAACAAGGTCAAGCTGTGCCTCTATAAGCTGTCCTGCTTCTACATGATCCAGACCTGCATGCGCTGCCAGGATCTTCTGAGTCATTGTCATTCCCATTTTAGTATTCCTCCTGATTCATTGTATGTTGATATTTTAGCACACTTTCTGTTATAATAAAAATACATATTAATCATAGTTATTATAATTTGTAGTTATATATCACTGTTTACTGGTGCTATTCTGTAAGATATTATTTTGAGCGTAGTTCACAAAAACCTGAGAAACTTGGCGAAAAATCATTCGAATGCGTGATTTTTGTACATTGTAAGATATGTTGTCATGGACAAGGGTAAGCAATATTGTTATATATTCAGGAGGAATTTATGCAGGAAAATCTGTCTCTTTATCATATATTTTACACAGTCAGCCGCACTGGCAATATCTCAACTGCTGCTAAGGAGCTGTACATCAGCCAGCCTGCCATCAGCCGCGCCATTAAGAAATTGGAAAATAATCTGGACACCACTCTTTTCAAGCGCAGTTCCAGAGGCGTAACCCTCACCCCTGACGGCCAGATTCTATATGAAAAAGTAAAAGGAGCCTTCGACCTTCTTTCCGAAGGAGAGGATTCCATTCTTCACAATCGTTCCAGAGAGATTCCCAGGCTGCGCATCGGTGCCAGCACCACTTTATGCAAATATGTACTTATGCCCAGGCTGAAAGATTTCATAGCTGCCAATCCGCAAATCCGTATTACAATCTCCTGCCAGTCCACCTACCAGACCCTGAAACTTCTTGAAGAAGACAAAATAGACATCGGCCTGATCGGACGACCGCAGAAGCTATCCGGATACGAATTTTTGCCTCTGCTGCAGATCCAGGATACCTTTGTCGCTACACATCAATACCTGGAGAATCAGCACCAGCTTTTTCCATCAGAACCCCTTCAGCACACTGCTACTTTCATGCTTCTTGACGAACAGAATATAACCAGACAGTCCGTCAATACCATGCTTCATGAGCACCAGATGCAGCTTGGTCACATTCTGGAAGTCAGTTCCATGGATCTTTTAATCCAGTTTGCACAGGTGGGCTTGGGAATTGCCTGTGTGATCAAAGAATTTGTGCAAAATGATCTTGATAAAAAAATACTTGTGGAAGCGCCTCTGGGTCTGACTTTCCCATCAAGGGAAATCGGATTTGTATGCAAGAAAGGGAGCGAAAATCAGAAGCTTCTGACACAACTGGCAGAAATCTAGAGAAATTCCGCTTCGCTACACCGAAGTAGCGCAAAAAAATCCGGGTTTCCCCGGATTTTTACGGGTCCCTTCGGCTCCGCTTCGCTACACCGAAGTAGCGCAAAAAAAATCCGGGTTTCCCCGGATTTTTTTTGCTTAGTTATTAATAAGCTTATCTTCGCCGTTCCAGCTGTAGAGTTTACGGATTTCTTCGCCAACTTTCTCAGATGGATGCTCAGAAGCTTTCTTTCTCATAGCTTTGAAATGAACCTGACGTCCAGCTGGGCTCATATCAAGCAGGAAGTCTTTTGCGAAAGTACCATCCTGGATATCGGAAAGGATTTTCTTCATTGCTTTCTTTGTATCTTCTGTAATGATCTTCGGTCCTGTGATGTAGTCACCGTACTCAGCTGTGTTGGAGATGGAATATCTCATTCCAGCGAAGCCTGACTGATAAATCAGGTCTACGATCAGCTTCATTTCGTGAATACACTCGAAGTATGCATTTCTTGGGTCATAACCAGCCTCGCAAAGAGTCTCGAAACCAGCCTGCATAAGTGCACAAACACCACCGCAAAGTACTGCCTGCTCTCCAAAAAGGTCTGTCTCTGTCTCTGTACGGAATGTAGTCTCAAGAAGTCCTGCTCTTGCACCACCAATAGCAAGTCCGTATGCAAGTGCTTTGTCAAGTGCTTTTCCTGTGTAATCCTGCTCAACAGCTACCAGACAAGGAGTTCCTTTGCCAGCCTGATACTCGCTTCTTACTGTATGTCCTGGTGCTTTTGGAGCAATCATGGTAACATCTACATTCTTTGGCGGAACAATACATCCGAAATGAATGTTGAAACCATGAGCAAACATAAGCATATTGCCTTCCTCAAGGTTTGGCTCGATATCTTTCTTATACATATCAGCCTGTTTCTCATCATTGATCAGAATCATGATGATATCAGCCTTCTTTGCAGCCTCAGCTGCTGTATATACTTTAAATCCCTGCTCTTCAGCTCTCTTCCAGGATCTGCTGCCTTCATAAAGACCGATAATGACGTCACATCCGGACTCCTTCAGGTTCAGTGCGTGAGCATGTCCCTGGCTGCCGTAACCGATAATTGCGATTGTTTTTCCATCTAATAAAGAGAGATTACAATCTTCCTGGTAAAAAATTCTTGCTGACATTTTCGTTTCCTCCTACTGTGTTAAAACTTAAAAATATATATCGTTAAGGGAATATATATGCATATCCTGTGTATGATTATTCATTCCAGAAATACGCCCCTTAGCAAACCAAATAAATAATCCTGCCTTCAGAATTCTCCGCCTGTGGCGGATTGACTCTTGCGGCATCTGCCTGATCAGCGCTTCCGCAATTACAAAAATTTCACCCCATGAGAGCCTCTCTCAAGACCCATAACACCGGCACGTGCCAGTTCCAGAATCTCGTAATCTCCCATAAGATTAATAAATGCCTCCAGCTTGGTCTTGCTGCCTGTCATTTCTACAATGAGAGAATCCTTGCTCACATCTACAACCTTGGCACGGAAAATATCCGCAATGGAAACAATTCCCTGTCTCTGCTCCGGTGCGGCTGCAACCTTCACAAGAACAGTCTCACGAACTACGCTGTCAGATGGATCCAGGACTTTGATATCCCTTACATCAACAAGCTTCGCAAGCTGTTTCACAATCTGATCAAGAATTGCGTCATCTCCGCTGCACACTACTGTAATGCGAGTATAATTCACATCCGCTGTAACTCCGGCAGTGATACTGTCAATATTATAACCACGACGGCTGAACATTCCGGCGATCCGGCTGAGTACACCTGACGTGTTGTCAACTAGTAAAGATAAAATCTTATTTTGCATAAATATAATCCTGCTTTCGTGCTTCAGATTGATATGGTTATCATTATAACAACATAATTTATTTTGTCAATGCTACACTTCAAAAAAGTTTTAATGTTTTATAGCATTAAAGCATTTTTATTCATATAACACACTTTCATTTCACTATTAACATATTTACACAGTATGAAGTATCTATATTTTACGTAAATATTTTATATCAGATATTTACTCTGCAGGTCTGTCACTGTCTTTTGGTTCAGATAAAGTCCTCTTCTCAAAAAACGCTCCACATTTCCATATTCCGCATAAATCGTACGAAACATTCTGTCCAGATATTCCTCTTTTACCCTGAAAAGCGCTGATACTTTATTTACATTTGCAATACTGTCCAGTCTGTTTGCCTCAAGGTAACGCAGCATATAATCCAGTTCTCCTGCCAGGCACACATTGGAACGTATAAAATCCTCCCGGATCACATCTCTGTGAACTCCAAGAGCACAAAGAAGAAGGGCTGTCACTACCCCCACTCTGTCTTTTCCGAAGCTGCAGTGCCAGAGAGCAGCACCATTTTCGTGATGCAGCAGTACATCCATAAATCTGGCACATTGTTTCACTGAATACTGATCCTTTACAAAATTCTCATACTGCTGCTCGATCAGACTCTCTATATCGCCATCATACTCCAGAACCTTTTTCAACATATCATTTGTCTGCAGTATTCCCAAAACACTTTTCGGAGAATCACTGATAGTCTCTTCATCGATCATGGGGATGTGATAATATTCCACTCCCTTTACCACAATGTCCGGTCTTTCATTTCGTTCCAGCTGGTCTCTGAGATCAATCACGGTCTTCAGCTTGCAGTCCTCCTGCAAAACATGCTGATCAGCCATAGAAGCATGATAAAGATTTCCGCTTCGAATAAGCTTTCTGGGAAGGATATGACGCCCATCCTTTGTGGCGATTGCCCCAAGATCTCTTGTATTGGAAAGACTCTGCATCGTAATCCGTCCGCCCTTAGGAAATCCGGTAGCCATTTCCGGATTGAAAAGTTTCAGAATCCGCAGGCAGTCCTGTGCCTCATGCTCCGTCATCTCAAACTGATATCGCTTCTTTCTCCTGGTAATGATCACCAGATAATTAGAGATCATCTGCTTCACTGCTTCTTCTGCGTTTTCGCCTTCCCGATGGATATACGCCCAGACAATATCTCTGCAAGGAAGATTATTCTGTATCATATGTCTGAAAAAGATCAGGTTTCCATCTTCTACGCGAATCTTACCGTATCTCATATTTCTCCTCCATTCGTTGCCTTTCATTCTTACGATACCACAGAAAACAAAATTTGACAATTATTGGAAAAAGTTTATAATCAAAAAAGATATGTCGGGGTTACTGTGAACAGAATGAACAGCAACATGTTGACAAACTTAGAAAGGTGAATTTTTTATGGATAATCTGATTTTTTGCCTCAATGCAACCATTCCTATTTTTTTGACCCTTATGCTGGGTTATTTTCTTCGAAAAATTAATCTTTATGATGATTCCTTTGTTGCACAGATGAACAAATTTGTATTCAAGGCAGCCTTACCCGCACTTTTGTTTATGAATGTGGCTGAATCAGATTTTATTAAAGTTTGGGATACAAAGTTTGTTCTCTTTTGTTTTGGCGCTACGTTTTGCAGCATTGCCATTTCTATCGGTCTTTCCTTCCTGCTGAATCCAAGGGACATACAGGGAGAATTTGTCCAGGCCTCTTACCGCAGCAGCGCGGCAATCCTCGGCATTGCTATCATCCAGAACCTTTATGGAGATGCCGGTATGGCACCTCTTATGATCATAGCAAGCGTTCCTCTCTATAATGTAATGGCAGTCATGGTTCTCTCTTTTATGAAGCCTGACAATCAGGGAATGAACAAACAGATGCTCCTAAAAACCTTAAAAGGAATTGCCAGCAACCCTATTATTCTTGGAATCCTGGCAGGTCTTATCTGGTCTGTCCTTCGTCTGCCTCTTCCAACGATCCTTTCCAGTACTGTCAATAACCTCGGAAAAACAGCCACACCTCTTGGACTGATGGCCATGGGTGGTGCCCTTCATTTTGGAAAAGCTTTTTCCAGATTAAAAGCAACTATCGCCTGCACTTTTATGAAGCTGATCGGCTTTTGCACCATTTTTCTTCCAGTTGCTGTCAGACTTGAATTTACCCATGACAAGCTGGTTGCCATTCTGATCATGCTTGGTTCTGCTACCACAGTAAGCTGTTATATCATGGCAAAAAACATGGGGCACGAAGGGTCTTTTTCCTCCAGTGTCATTATGCTCACTACATTATTCAGTGCTTTTACTCTCACTATCTGGCTGTTCATTTGCAAAAGTTTAGGATTGATTTAATGGATTCTGTTACATATCCTTGTCAATGCCAGACAGTATTTCATACAATGCCTCCAGGCTATATGGCAAAATATCCTCATCAATCTGAAATTTCGGATGATGCAGCGGATAACCCTTATCAGGAATTCCTGCCAGAAATACACTGAACAAGCCCTTTGTATGTAAAAAATACCGATAGGCATTGTCTCCGGACAAAAACAGCTGCTCCTCGCCTTCCAGAAGAAACTGCTCTCCAAATATCTTCCTTCCTGCAGTTTCCGCAATCCTGGTAAGCTCCGGATCATTTGCAAAAGGCAGAACTGCAGGCTTTGGATATTCCAACTCGATCCTTGTTCCCGTCTTTGCTTCTATTTCATTCAAGGTTTCCTTCAGCCGCTTATCCAGCGCCTGGTAATCTTCTTCGTAAGCAGCCCGGATATTTCCCCGAAGAGTCACAAGATCTGTAATAATATTAGAGTATTCTCCACCATGAATGGTTCCGATTCCGATCAGGCAGGGACCTTTTCCTTTATACGTTTCATTAAGATCATGAAGGGCTTTTACCACCAGAGAAGCCGCATAAATACTGTCAATTCCTTTATGAGCCTCACACCAGTGGCTGGATTTTCCATGAACACGGATTTCCATGCCATTGATCATAGCCGAAGCCTGTCCCTCATGCACTGCCATTCCAAAAGACTGATCCACTGCGTAATGAAACATGAGAAAAATATCTGGTTCTCCATCAAGGGCACCTGCTGCCAGCATTCGCTTTGCACCTTCACCGATTTCTTCGGCAGGTTCAAAAAGAAACCGCATCCGCACTGGAAAAACCTCTCCCTCTTCCGCCAGAATCCTCGCCAGCACCAACGCCGAAGCCACGATGCCATCATGACCACAGGCATGCATGACTCCGGCATTTTCCGATGCGTAAGACAGTCCGGTTTGTTCCTGTATAGGAAGTGCATCCATCTCTGCGCGAAGCACAACTTTCTTTTTGCCGGCAAAAGCTGCCTCATCCTGACAGGGATGCTCCGCAATGATCCCCGTAGGCTCCACAATCCGAAACCGATAGCCTAATTTTCCCAGATACTCCTGTATAAAAGCAGATGTCTCAAACTCCTGAAGCCCCAGTTCCGGATGCCTGTGGAAATGACGCCGCAATCTGATCAGCTCTTCTTTGTATTTTTCAAATTTACATTGGTAATTTAATCGCTCTGCCATATTTTATCCTTTACCCTTATCTCGGAGTACGCAAATTGTCTGAAATGATCTAAAGTAACAGCTAAATCAATCCCAGGTGCTCCAACCCGTTTTTAATTCCATAATGAAAAATATCCGTTGTCACGTAATCAGCCAGCTTCTTGATTCCGGGTGCCGCATTTCCCATTGCCACCTTCGTCTTTGCATATTCGAACATAGACAGGTCATTATTGCTGTCACCAAATACAATGGTATCCTCATGTGCAATATCAAAAATCCTGCATACAGCCGCAATGCCAACAGCCTTGGAAAAGCCTTTCGGGATCATCTCAATGGTATCCCCGGCAAGACCTTCCCCTACATGGCCAATAAACTCATAATAGTCCTCAAGCTCCGCACAGGCCTTCTCAGGATCACTTCCCGGCACGATCTTAGAACTGATCTTATTAATATGAAGGTCGTGTTCATACCCCTTAACAGGACGCCACTTACCCCCCAGAGCCTTTGTGATCAGATCAGCATACCAGTTAATATCTGTATTATACTCATCCTTATCGTAGTACATCCAGTCGGCACCCTCCATCACCGGAATCATGCCGTATTTCCGAAGGACCTCCACCGAATGCCATGCCTCCTCCGTGGTCATCTCCTTGTTAAAAAGCCTTTTGCCATCTTTCTCAATGGTACATCCACAGGCACTGATCATTCCCGTAAAAGGGATCTGTTCCAGATAATCAGGCACAAACGCCCTGCTTCTTCCTGTACACAGCCATGCCTGATGGCCATTCTTCACCAGTTTTGTAATCGCCTCTACAGCACTGGCCGGTGTCCCCTTTTCAATATCACAGATCGTACCATCAGCATCAAAAAACACTGCTTTTTTGTGAATCTGCTGTCCACTTCCTGTAGAAGAAGCACCTTCATAGCTTCCCTTGAAAATGTTATCAGGCATAAAATACCCCCGCAAGCTTTACAAAGTCGCAGGTATCTTTCACACCGGCAGTCTCATAAGGAGAATGCATAGCCAGCTGCGGCAGTCCAATATCTACTGTATTTAAAGCCACCTGCGTATTGGAAATATTTCCCAGAGTGGAGCCGCCGGCTACGTCCGAACGATTCACGTAAACCTGACAGGATACCCCTGCCTCTTTACAGAGTTCCTTAAACATCGCTGCCGAAATACCATCTGTGCAGTACTTCTGGTTCGCATTATACTTCACCGCAATTCCGGCATTAATATGCGGTCGGTTCACCGGATCCGCCTTCTCAGGGTAGTTCGGATGAATCGCATGTGCATTATCCGCAGAGATCATAAAGCTCTTTGCCAGAGAGATCAGATAATCCTCGTAGCTTCTTCCAAGCCCCAGATTAATGCGAAGGAGGGTATCCCGAAGGAAAGTAGATGCAGCCCCCTGCCTGGTGCCGCTTCCCACCTCTTCATTATCCATTACCATATGTACACAGATGCTCTTCTCATTTTTTCCAGCAATCAGTCCTTCCATAGAGGAAAAAGCGCACTGCAGATCATCCAGTCTTGGCGCAGAGACAAATTCCTCCTCACTGCCCCAAACCGTACCAGGCATGCGGTTATAAAGGAACAGATCATGTCCCAGAATGTCCTCTTCTTTCACCCCTGCTGCCTCTGCCACAGTTTTAAAGAAAGATCCCTTAGCGCTCTCCAGGCCATAAAGAGGAAGCATATCCTTCTGCACATTATACTTATAACCGCTGTTCGCCTCACGATTCATATGGATAGCCAGATTCGGGATCATCAACATATCTTTGTCCACAGTCACAAGCTTCTCACAAATCTGTTCATCCTCCTTCACGATCAGACGTCCAGCCACAGAAAGGGGGCGGTCAAACCAGGGAGCCAGAAGCGCACCACCATAAAGTTCCACATTAAGCTTCACATACCCATTTTCCACCATCTCTGGATTCTCCTTGATCTTCAAAGACGGGGAATCACTGTGGCTTGCAATAATATGGAACACGTCGCTGGAAACCTCTGGCACGGTAAATGCAATGATTGCCGAATGATTCCGGATCACAAAATACTTCCCACCGTTTTTTATCTCCCAGTGCTCATCTTCCTTTAACTCTGTAAATCCATTCTCCGTAAATCTTGTTTTCATCATCTCCACTGCCTGAAATGCAGTAGGGCTCTCTTTGATAAATGTAAGTAATTTCTCTGCTGTATGATTCATTTCTAAACTCCTAAATATTTTTCTATACTTTTCCCTTTGCCACACTCCCGCAATCGTTTTGCGAGCCCCGCTCTCCAAAGTGATAAGTCATACCACATTTGAACCAGTTCCAACCGATACACAGGGGAGGTGGCAGCGGGTACTGCTTGTGGGGCTTGGGGATTTTCGGCAGGTTTGCGAGCATAGCAACACTCTCAATCTTTAATAATCAACGCCATAAACACCAGATCCGTATTCCCCGTATTCGCCAGTCCATGACCTCTTCCATCTGGTGTAAAGGTAATATCGCCTGCTTTCACATGTCTCCAGGAAGTCCCATTGTCATTATATTCCCCTTCCCCGGTCAGAATATAATAGGTCTCACTCTCCCCATAATGCATATGAAAGCCAAGAGAACATCCCGGTTCCAGAGTCACCTCTGCATAAAGCCCGCACTTCCCATTTAACTGCTGCTCATCCAGCAGCTCCTTGATAATCACATGTCCATTCCCCTCACACATATGCTCAATACGATTGATCTTCATATCCAGACTCCTCCTTCGTAAAAGGGCACATCCCCAGCTTTCGCCAGAGATGCGCCCTGTTTTTCAGCTTTCTTCAATTATAATTACAAACTCTTGATCCTGTCAATGGCTTTCAGAGTATTCTCATAAGTTCCAAACGCAGTCAGACGGAAATAGCCCTCTCCATGAGAACCAAAACCAGAACCTGGCGTACCAACCACATTTGCATTTTTAAGGAGATAATCAAAAAACTCCCAGGAAGTCATTTTATCCGGTGTTTCCAGCCAGATATAAGGCGCGTTCACACCACCGGAAACAGAGAAGCCAGCTTTTGTCAGCTCATCATGGATCAGCTTTGCATTTCTCATATAATAGCCAACCTGATCCTTCAGCTGAGCCTTACCTGCCTCAGAATAGACAGCCTCTCCTGCCTTCTGTACAATATAAGGAGCACCGTTAAACTTGGTGCCGTGACGTCTTGCCCACAGACTGTGAAGTGATACCCCATCTCGTACCAGTTCCTTCGGAATAACCGTAAATCCAAGACGAACACCAGTAAATCCGGCATTCTTAGAAAAGCTTCGAAGTTCAATCGCGCATGTTCTCGCACCCTCGCACTCATAAATACTGTGCGGTACATTTTCCTCAGAGATATAAGCCTCATAAGCTGCATCATAAATGATCACACAGCCATTTTTGTTGGCATAATCCACCCATTTCTGCAGTTCATCCTTTGTAATAGCAGAACCGGTCGGATTATTTGGAAAGCAAAGATAGATCAGATCCGGCACTTCTGATGGAAGCTCCGGCAAAAATCCATTCTCCTTGCGGCATGGCATATAGATCACACCGTCAAAATTTTCACGAACCCTATTATACTCTCCGGTACGGCCCGCCATAACATTGGTATCCACATAAACCGGATAAACCGGGTCACACACAGCAACCTTATTATCTGTTCCGAAAATCTCCTGAATATTACCGGAATCACTTTTTGCACCATCAGAAACAAAAATCTCATCTGCTGCAACATCGCATCCTCTGTCCTGGTAATCGTTCTTTGCGATTGCCCTTCTTAGAAATTCATACCCCAGATCTGGCGCATAACCGTGAAAAGTCTCTGCGTGAGCCATCTCCTCGACTGCCCCGTGAAGAGCATCAATAATAGCCGGAACCAGCGGCTGTGTCACATCACCAATACCAAGGCTGATCACCTCTTTATCCGGATTCTCTTCTTTGTAGGCACGCACTTTTTTTCCAATTGTAGAAAAAAGATAGCTTCCTGGCAGTTTTAAATAATTATGATTAACGGTAACCATCTGATTATCCTCCTGTAAATCTACTTTCTCTTCTCAACCTCAGCCAGCAACGCCTCTCTCACGCTTGCCGGATTTGCCTTGCCCTTCATTTCCTTCATGATCTGACCGACAAAGAAGCCCATAACCTTCTCTTTACCTCCAAGAAGCTCAGACAGCGGTCCAGGGTTCTCATCCAGAATCCTGCTGATGGTGCTGCTAAGAAGCCCGGTATCCTCCACGATCTTTAAGCCATGCTCTTCCACATAAGCGATCGGATCAACATCCTCATCAAATACCTTTTCAAATACCTTCTTGGCGTTCTGTGGGCTTACCTCCTTCTTATCGACCATTGTAAGAAGATCTGCAAGATGCTGCGGTGTAAATCTTAACTTCTCAGCCTCAATGCCTTTTTCCTTCATAAGACGAAGCACTTCCACCATAAACCAGTTTGCCGCCTTTTTCGGGTTGCCGCTCAGCGTAGCCACATCTTCAAACAAAGCAGCCAGATGTCTGGACTCTGTAAGAATCTGGGAATCATACTCCGGAAGACCAAACTCACTCTGATAACGGGCAGCCTTCTCCTCCCGGAACTCCGGCAGCTCAGTTCTGATTTTTGCGATCCACTCATCAGAAATATGGATCGGCGGAAGATCTGGATCCGGGAAATAGCGGTAATCCTTTGCATCCTCCTTAGAACGCATTGCATGAGAAGACTCTTTATTGTCATCCCATCTTCTGGTCTCCTGGGTAACGCTTTTACCCATCTCCAGAAGCTCGATCTGACGCTCTCTTTCGCCCTCAATAGCATGTGCTATGGCCTTAAAAGAGTTCAGGTTCTTCATCTCTGTTCTGGTTCCAAGTGTATCGCTTCCTGCCACTCTCACAGAAAGGTTCACATCAGCACGCATGGAGCCCTCCTGAAGCTTACAATCGGAAACACCCAGATACTGCATGGTACAACGAAGCTTCTCCAGATAAGCGATAACCTCATCTGCACTTCTCATATCCGGCTCAGAAACGATCTCGATCAGAGGAACACCGCTTCGGTTGTAATCTACCAAAGAGCAGTCCTCCCACTCATCATGGATCAGCTTACCTGCGTCCTCCTCCATATGCATCTCATGGATCCGGACTTTTTTCTTACCAGCTTCTGTCTCGATCTCCACAAATCCATCATGGCAGATTGGCAGATACAGCTGGGAAATCTGGTAGTTCTGCGGATTATCCGGATAAAAATAGTTCTTACGGTCAAATTTGCAATACTGATTGATGCTGCAGTTTGTGGCAAGTCCTGCGCGCAGGGCAAATTCTACCACCTTTTTGTTTAATACCGGAAGAGAACCTGGCATACCAGTACACACCGGACAAGTGTGGGTATTGGGTGCCCCTCCAAATGCTGTGGAGCAGCCGCAGAAAATCTTTGTTCTGGTGGCAAGTTCTACATGAACCTCAAGTCCGATAATAGTCTCATACTGTTTCATGCTCTCTTACCTCCTTCCTCTGGTGTTCCAAAATCCCCTCTTACGCTTTCATAGGCATGGGCAGCACGAAGGATCTTCCTTTCCATAAAACAGTCTCCAATCATCTGGATTCCGATTGGAAGTCCGGCACTGTCTTTCCCGCAGGGAACTGTAATTCCTGGAAGTCCGCAAAGATTTACGGCAACTGTATAAATATCCCCAAGGTACATTGCCATAGGGTCTTTTAAGCTTTCTCCGATCTTCGGCGCTGTATAAGGAGCTGCCGGGGCAAGAAGCACGTCATATTTTCCAAAAGCCTGATCAAACTCTTTTTTAATAAGAGCTTTGGTGCGCAGGGCTTTCAGATAATAAGCATCGTAATAACCGGAGCTTAAGACGAAGGAACCAAGCATGATACGACGTTTTACTTCTTCTCCGAAGCCCTCCGTTCTCGTACGTTTATACATATCATGAAGACCGTCATATTCTTTTGCACGATAGCCATATTTTACGCCATCAAAGCGCTCCAGGTTGGAGCTTGCTTCTGCGCTGGCAATAATATAGTATGCCGGAATCATATATTCCATAGTTTTGACAGAGAAAAATTCTACAATTGCTCCCATCTGGGTCAGTACCTTCAGGGTTTCCATAAAGGCATCTTTTACCTCTGGTGAAATTCCCTCTGACAAATATTCCTTCGGAACACCAAATTTCATTCCTGTAATCTTATCTGTCATCTCACTGGAAAAATCCAGGTCTTTTCTGTCAATGGAAGTACTGTCTTTCGGATCATGGCCAGCAATCACTTCCAGAAGTGCTGCGCAATCTGCCACATCTTTTCCAATCGGTCCGATCTGATCCAGAGAAGAGGCATATGCAACCAGCCCATAACGGGAAACCGTACCATAAGTAGGCTTCATTCCTGTTACACCACAATAAGAGCTTGGCTGACGGATGGAACCTCCTGTATCAGAGCCCAGTGCCAGATAAGCCTCTCCTGCTGCTACGGCTGCACAGGAGCCGCCTGAGGAGCCGCCTGGAACATGCTCTGTATTCCATGGATTTCTGGTAATACCATAGGCAGAAGTTTCCGTCGTACTTCCCATGGCAAACTCATCCATATTTGTTTTTCCGATAATGATCATTCCTGCTTTTTCAAGCCGGCTGATTACCTCTGCCTGATACTGGGGAACAAATCCTTCCAGAATTTTTGACGCACAGGTAGTAGGTTTTCCCTGCACACAAATGTTATCTTTGATGGCAATGGGAACACCGGCAAGAGGACCGGTATAAGTTCCGTCCTCAATGCCCTTTTCCACCTCTTTTGCTCTTGCATACGCTTCTTTTTTATAAGTGTCCAGATATGCGTGGATTCTGTTATCTTTTTTCTCTATTTTAGAAAAGACATCCTTGACGCCGTCCAGAACACTGACCTCATGTTTTTTAATCTTATCAGCCAGCTGTAAGGCTGTTAATTTTTCTAATTCCATGTGAATGTCTCCTATCCTATGGTCTTTGGAACCTGATACTGTCCTTCTTTGGCTTTTGGCGCATTTGCAAGCATTGCCTCGCTGTTGTCACCATTTGTAACTTCATCCTCACGAAATACATTCTGGTCGCCAAAAATATGGGACATTGGTTCAACACTGGATGTATCCAGTTCATCCAGCTTATCTACATAATCAAGCATTTCCTGCATATCTTTTTTTGCCTTTTCCTTCTCTTCTTCTGTAAGCGAAAGTTTTGCAAGAATGCAGACATTTTCCATGGTTTCATCGTCAATCTGTTTTGCCATTTTCTCATCCTCCTGCACAGAAATTATTACGCTCCACTCTGGATCCATACCAAAATCTTTTCTGGATATCCAGCTTTTTTATGGCTCCAGTCTGTTCAGGTCTCTTGGGAACAGGCATGCCTCACGGACATTTTCCTCCCCGAGAAGCTGCATGGTAAGACGCTCCAGACCGATTCCAAGACCACCATGAGGAGGCATACCGTATTTAAATGTATCCAGATACTGTTCCATTCCTTCTGTCTCCATACCTCTGTCCTCTATCTTTTTCAGAAGGGCATTGTAATCGTGAATTCTCTGTCCTCCTGTTGTGATCTCAAGGCCATGGAAAAGCAGGTCAAAGCTTAACGTAAATCTGGTATCCTCTGGATCATCCATTGCGTAGAACGGACGCTTCTTAGATGGATAATGGGTAACAAAAACAAAATCCGCATTATATTCTTCTTTAAAATACTGACCAATCAGGGCTTCCTCCTCCGGCTCCAGATCAAATGGATTACGGATCTGACGGTTGTATTTCTTCGCAACCAGCTCTTTTGCCACATCAAAACGAACTGCCGGAATCCTGGAAGCATCTGGAAGCTCAACCTTCAGGATCTCCAGTTCTTTTGCATAATCCTCTTTTAAAAGCTTCATTGCATACTGCAAAAAGCCAGTCTCCATAGCCATGATCTCTTCAAAGCTATCAATATAGCCCATCTCAAAATCAAGACTCGTATATTCATTTAAATGTCTCTTGGTGTTATGTTTCTCAGCACGGAAAACAGGTCCGGTCTCAAATACTCTGTCAAAAACTCCCACCATCATCTGTTTGTAAAACTGTGGGCTCTGAGCCAGAACAGCCGGTTTATGGAAATAGCTGAGTTTAAACAGGTTCGCGCCTCCCTCAGCACCTCTGGCTCCGATCTTCGGCGTATGGATTTCCGTAAATCCATTTTCATAGAGATAATCACGAAAAGCCCTTGTCAAAGCTTCCTGGATTTTAAATCTTGCGCGCTCCTGAATATTGCGGAGGGAAAGGGAACGGTAATTTAATTTGGCTTCCAGAGAAGTATTCAGCTTCCATTTATCGATTGCAAGAGGAAGAGGTTCAGCCGGAGAAGACAGCACCTGAATTTCACGAATGTGAAGCTCTCTGCCATGAGGCGCTCTCTCTTCTTTATTTACAACACCTTTTACTCTTACTGTCATGCCTTCTTTCAGATCATGAATGGAAAAATCAACATCCTCATTTACTAAAACGGTCTGAAACAGACCCTCTCTTCTTCTGATAATTACAAATGCAACATCTCCCATGTTGCGGATACTGTGAATGGCGCCCTCCAGGATGGCTTCCTGATTCAGAAGTTCTTCTCCCATCAGTGCATCCCAGCTGCTCACTTCTTTTTTCCAGCTTCCATCCAAAAACTCCATTTCCTCATCCTCCATTTCCTAAAATCATAAAAATATATCTTATAAAAACCCCAGCCAGAATTTCTGAAAAATCCTATACAACAGGATTAGAATTCTGCCTTAGACTATACCTCATCATATAACAGCATCAGAACCATCTGAGCTGTCTCTACCATATTTGTCCCGGAATCCATACTGCATTTCTGAATGTACCGGTATGCATCTTCTTCGCTTAAATGGTTTCGCTCCATAAGAAGAAACTTTGCGTTGGAAATGTAATTCTGCTCTTTCCAGGAACGCGTTTTCGGTTTCTTCTTCTCTTTTTTTAGCCGCCGCTCGATCTGGGACAACATCATATCCACCGTGTTTACCAGGTCGCTGACTTTCATTGGCATTTCCACAGTAAGGACGGATGTAGGCGCTTCCGCAATCACTCTTCCAGATGCCAGCAACAGCATTTCAAAATATGAAGGAATATCTTCCAGCACATCCCGGTAATACCGATCCGTCAGCTTATAACCACAGATCAGAATACCTCCGTCCAACTCACTCATGCTGGCAAGTGCTGTTGAAGCAGTTGAACATACCGCAGCTACAGAAAAACCGTGCCGGTTCAATATGGTACGTATTTTCTTTGCGTCATCGATTTTCGGTAATGCAATTACAATGCTGCTGTTCATACCATGCTACTCTCTTATCTTAAATCTTGTATAAATACTGGCTGATTTCCCACTCGCTTACCTGTCTCATATAATTCAGCCATTCTTCCTTCTTGGCAGCTGCATATTCCTCACAGAACTTTTTACCAAGTACACTCTGGATCCAGGTGCTATTCTCGAAATGTGTAAGGGCATCATCCAGGTTCAGCGGAAGATTTCCAATATTCATAGCTTTCTGGTCAGATTCGGAAAAAGAACGATCCGATGCCTTGGTAGGATATAATTTCTGCTGAATTCCATCCAGACCGGCTGCAATACAAACAGCAAACACAAGGTAAGGATTTGCAGATGCATCCGGGCTTCGAAGCTCGATTGCCAGGCTGTCTGATCTTAAATTGGAAATACGGATCAGAGAGTTCTGGTTATTCTTTGTCCAGGTCAGTTCTGTAGGAGCATCATAGCCAGGTACAAGTCTCTTGTAGGAATTCACAAGCGGATTGGTAATGGCGGCCATCTCTTCACTATGTGCAAGAAGACCACCGATAAAATGATAAGCATCCTCGCTGAGACCATTTACATCATCAGGATCAGCAAATATATTTTTTCCATCTTTATACAATGCAAAATGAATGTGCATACCGGAACCATTCACCTCAGCTCTCGGCTTTGGCATAAAGGTTGCATGAAGTCCATGCCGTTTTGCAATGGTGCGGACTGCCATTTTGAAAGTCATCACACAGTCAGCCATTTCATTTGCACCGGAAAATTTAAAATCAATCTCATGCTGTGCCGGAGCGGTTTCATGATGGGAAGATTCAATTTCATATCCCATATCTTCCAGATTCAGAACCATATCACGTCTTGCATTTTCTCCCAGATCCAGCGGGCTGATATCCAGATATCCGGCTTTTTCATGAGTCAGTGTAGTGGGAACTCCGTTATCATCTGTGTGAAATAAGAAAAACTCACATTCCGGATCCACTTCACAAACATAGCCTTCCTTAGCAGCCATCTCTACCACCTGTTTCAGAATATATCTCGGGCTTTTCTCAAGCGGCGTTCCATCTGAGCGGTAGATATCACAGAGCAGTCTGGCTACCTTTCCCTGCTGCGGACGCCACGGAAGAATGGTGAAAGTATTATAGTCCGGATGTAAATACATATCCGGCTCTTTCTCCCCTGCTATTCCGGCAATGTAGGAGCTGTCTACTACATATTCATTATCCAGTGCCCGGGGGAGCTCCCGAGCTGTAATCGCAATATTTTTCAAAGTACCGAACATATCGGTAAACTGAAGACGAATGAATTCTACATCCTCGTCTTCTGCCATCTGTAACACTTCTTCTCTGGTGTAATTCCCCATGGTGTTCTCTCCTTCTTTCACTCTCATGCCCTCATCCATCCATTACGCATGACTTATTTAAACAAAAAAGGCGCACTTCAAAAAGATACCCTTCTGAAGAACGCCCTTGTTCATGGAGGTAATTATAGCAATGAGGTCATGCTTTGTCAACTTATTTTTTACCACTTTACCATATCAGCGTTGTATAAAATGATGTACAAAATAATTATTTTGTATCAGAACGGAAAATCGGGAGCAAATTTAGTTTGCCCCCGACCATACTTTTTATATACTCTCTTTTTTATTTTCCCGACAGCGATTCAGCAGGTATTATTCCACAAAGCATTTTTTTGCCAACTTACAGATAAGAATATCCCATCAGGGATTCATCCACTGCCTTTGCGGCTTCTCTTCCTTCACGGATTGCCCATACTACCAGAGACTGGCCTCTGTGCATATCTCCTGCTGTGAAAACCCGCGGTACGCTGGTCTCATAGGCTTCCGGTTTTGTCTCAACGTTGGTTCTTGCAGTTGTTGCAACCTTAAATGCATCAGTCACATATTTCTGGCTTCCAAGGAAACCAGCTGCAATCAGTACCAGGTCTGCAGGGATCACTTCTTCCGTCCCCTCTACCGGAACCATCATCATACGGCCTGTTTTGGCATCTTTCTCGCTTTTCAGCTTTACGATCCGGGCCTGGCAGACATTTCCGTTTTTATCTTTGATAAAATCAGTAACGGTTGTCTGGTAAACCCGGGGGTCATGTCCAAACACTGCAATTGCTTCTTCCTGGCCATAGTCTGTTTTTAAGACCTTTGGCCATTCCGGCCATGGATTGGAAGCAGCACGCTCTGTCGGCGGCATTGGCATCATTTCCAGCTGTGTTACAGATTTGGCGCCGAGACGTACGGAAGTACCCACACAGTCATTTCCGGTATCACCACCGCCAATTACCAGCACATGTTTGCCTCTTGCCTCTTCATAGGGAGCTTTGGTGAAATCGCTGTCCAGAAGAGTTTTGGTAACTTTTTTCAAGAAGTCTACTGCAAAATAAATTCCCTTTGCATCTCTTCCCGGCACTTTAATATCACGGGGATTGGAAGCTCCGCAACAAAGGATTACACGGTCATATTTCTTCAAAAGTTCCTCTGCTGTAATATCCACTCCAACATTTGTATTTGTCACAAATTTCACACCCTCAGCTTCCATCAGCTTCAGTCTTCTGTCGATCACAGATTTCTCCAGCTTCATATTTGGAATGCCGTAACGAAGAAGTCCGCCGATCCGGTCACTTCTTTCGAATACAGTTACATTGTGACCTCTTCTGTTTAACTGCTGTGCTGCTGCAAGTCCGGAAGGACCGCTTCCGATAACTGCTATGGTCTTTCCTGTACGAACCTTCGGAGGCTGTGGAACAACCCAGCCTTCTGCATATGCAGTCTCAATGATGGCACGTTCATTTTCCTTAGTGGAAACAGGCTCTCCATTTAAGTTGCAGGTACAGGCTGCCTCGCAAAGTGCAGGGCACACACGGGAGGTAAATTCCGGGAAGCTGTGTGTCTTGTTCAGACGAAGAAACGCCTGTTTCCAGTTTCCGGTAAATACCAGATCATTTGTCTCCGGCACCAGGTTGTGAAGCGGACATCCGGAAGCCATGCCGCCGATCATCATGCCTGCCTGGCAGAAGGGAACGCCGCAAGCCATGCAGCGTGCTCCCTGAAGTTTTTGTTTCTCTTTATTAAGAGGAGTACGGAACTCCTTGAAATTGGCAATTCTTACTTTTGGCGGCAGAACCTTTGCCGTCTCTCTGTTATATTCTAAAAATCCAGTCGGTTTTCCCACGATCTTCTGCCTCCTTAATGCTTAACTCCTATGCTTTCGTAGAATGCTTCCATCTGCGCCTGCTCACTGTTCAGACCTTTTTCCTCAAGCTTTGCACTTAATGTGATCATCTTCTTGTACTCATTTGGAATGAGTTTTTTGAAGTGAGGCAGATACATGTCAAACTGATCCAGAACCTTCTGTCCAAGCTCCGATCCCGTTGCAGCTACATGTGCTTCGATCAGATTTTTCAGTTCTTTTTTGTCATATTTATTATCTACTTTTTCAATAGAAATCATCGCTTTATTTAAGTTCTTATAAAGAACATTTTCCACATCCAAAACATAAGCGATACCGCCGCTCATACCTGCTGCAAAGTTTTTACCGGTTCTTCCAAGAACTACCACACGACCACCGGTCATGTACTCACAGCCGTGCTCTCCCACTCCTTCCACAACTGCATTGGCACCAGAGTTACGAACTGCAAAACGCTCACCTGCCATACCGTTGATAAAGGCAGTTCCACTAGTTGCACCATAAAGAGCAACGTTGCCGACAATAATGTTATCTTCTGCTTTGTAACCGGCATTTTCCGGAGTCTTCAGGATCAGCTTGCCACCGGAAAGACCCTTTCCGAAGTAGTCGTTGCAGTCGCCGGTAAGCTTCAGAGTAAGACCTTTCGGGATAAAGGCACCAAAGCTCTGTCCTCCGGCTCCTGTACAATCAATCTCTACCGTGTCTTCCGGCAGTCCGTTTTTATTATTTCTGGTAATCTCCGCACCAAGGATTGTTCCAAATGCACGGTCTGTGTTCTTTACTTCTACCGAAAATCTGGTCTTCTCACCGCCATGAATTGCGCGACTGCATTTCTTCACAAGAACTTTCTCATCCAGAGTCTTCTCCAGCTGGAAATTGTACTCTGCTTTCGGATCAAAGGTTACCTCGCTGCCAGCTTTTGCATATGGATTGTTCAAGATTGCACTAAGGTCTACTTTACCTTTGTGCGGCTCATCAACTGCATCTGTAGCAACCAGGAGATCCGTACGTCCTACCATCTCTTTCAGGCTTCTCACACCCAGTTTTGCCATATATTCGCGAAGCTCCTGGGCAATAAATTTCATAAAGTTCTCAACATATTCCGGTTTGCCTTTGAATCTCTTTCTCAGCTCCGGATTCTGGGTAGCTACACCAACCGGGCAGGTGTCCAGATTGCAGACTCTCATCATTACACAGCCCATAGTTACAAGAGGTGCTGTAGCAAAACCGAATTCCTCTGCACCAAGAAGTGCTGCAATTGCAACATCACGACCGCTCATCAGTTTACCGTCTGTCTCAATGCGGACACGGTTACGAAGTCCGTTCATAAGCAGTGTCTGATGGGTTTCAGCAAGTCCAAGCTCCCATGGAAGTCCTGCATTGTGAATGGAGCTTCTGGGTGCTGCACCAGTACCTCCATCATATCCGGAAATCAGGATTACCTGTGCACCAGCCTTTGCAACTCCGGCTGCAACCGTACCAACGCCAGCCTCAGAAACCAGCTTTACAGAAATATCTGCATATTTATTTGCATTTTTCAGGTCATAGATCAGCTCTGCCAGGTCCTCGATGGAATAGATATCGTGATGCGGCGGCGGGGAGATCAGGGAAACACCAGGTGTGGAGTGACGAGTTTTCGCAACCCATGGATAAACCTTCTTCGCCGGAAGATGTCCACCTTCACCAGGTTTTGCGCCCTGTGCCATTTTGATCTGGATTTCTCTTGCAGACACCAGATAACGGCTGGTAACACCGAAACGACCACTGGCTACCTGTTTGATTGCAGAACATCTGTCATCTTTTGTTCCTGCTGAATCCAGCCTTTCATTGCTTTCACCGCCCTCACCGGTATTTGATTTTCCATGAAGATGGTTCATTGCAATAGCAAGTGTCTCATGTGCTTCCTGGGAAATGGAACCATAGGACATAGCACCAGTCTTAAAATGCTTTACGATTTCTTCAACACTCTCCACCTCTTCAAGCGGGATAGGATTTTCTGCATACTTAAAGTCCATAAGCGCGCGAAGATTACCGTGATTTTCCTTATCCACAAGATCTGTATACTGTTTGAACATCTCATAGCTGCCTGTTCTTGTAGACTGCTGAAGGAGATGAATAGTTGCCGGATTGTAACGGTGCTCTTCTCCCTGGCTTCTCATTTTATGGGCGCCCACACTGTCCAGAGTAAGGTCTGTGGTAAGTCCTAACGGGTCAAATGCTTCCGAATGAAGCTTTTCTACGTTCTCCTCAATATCTTCCAGTGTAATGCCTCCAACACGGCTTACAGTACCTGTGAAATATTTATCGATTACATCCTGAGATACACCAATTGCCTCGAAAATCTGGGATCCCTGATAAGACTGGATTGTAGAAATACCCATCTTGGAAGCGATCTTAACAATACCGCTGATAACTGCATGATTATAATCGTCTACAGCTGCATAATAGTCCTTATCCAGCATATGGGTGTCGATCAGTTCATGGATTGTCTCCAATGCCAGATATGGGTTGACTGCACTTGCGCCATAGCCCAGAAGAGTAGCAAAATGATGAACCTCTCTCGGCTCGCCGGATTCCAGGATAATAGCAAGAGAAGTACTCTTTTTCGTCTTTACAAGGTGCTGATGTACTGCAGAAACAGCCAGCAGAGACGGAATCGGCATATGGTTTTCATCCACACCTCTGTCGGAAAGCACCAGAATGTTGGCACCATCCCTGTATGCTTTATCAACTTCTACAAACAGACGGTCAATAGCACGCTCCAGCTTTGTACTCTTGTAATAAAGAGTGGAAACAACAGCCACCTTAAAGCCTTCGTAATGCATTTCCTTAATTTTCAGCATATCTGTATTGGTAAGGATCGGATTGTTAATCTTTAATACCTTGCAGTTCTCCGGAATCTGCTCCAGAAGGTTCCCGTCTTTTCCAACATAAACGCTTGTGCTGGTGACAATCTCCTCACGGATCGCATCGATCGGCGGATTGGTTACCTGCGCAAAAAGCTGTTTGAAGTAGTCAAAAAGCGGTCTGTTCTGTTTGGAAAATACTGCCAACGGTGTATCCACACCCATTGCGCCAATGCTCTCAGCACCGTTTAATGCCATGTTTCGGATAGAAGTACGATACTGCTCGTAAGTGTATCCGAAAGCCTTCTGAAGGCGGGAACGCTGTTCCTCTGTATATTCTTCCATTCTTTCGTTTGGAATCTTAATATCTTTTAAATGTACCAGATTGCTGTCCAGCCATTCGCCGTATGGCTGTTTCTTTGCATACATCTCTTTTAATTCGTTATCATCGATGATCTTGCCCTGGACCGTATCTACCAGAAGCATTTTTCCAGGATGAAGACGCTCTTTTAATATGATCTTCTCTTCCGGTACCGGCAATACTCCAACCTCAGAAGAAAGGATCATGCATCCATCGGATGTTACATAATATCTGGACGGACGAAGACCGTTACGGTCAAGCACTGCACCCATCACATCTCCATCTGAGAAAAGAATAGATGCAGGTCCATCCCATGGCTCCATCATAGTGGCATAATACTGATAGAAGTCACGTTTTTCCTGGGAAATGGTATCGTTATTTGCCCATGGCTCCGGAATGGTGATCATCACTGCAAGAGGAAGATCCATGCCGCTCATGGTAAGGAATTCCAGCGTATTATCGAGCATTGCAGAATCGGAACCATTTCGGTTGACTACCGGAAGGATTTTCTGCATTTCCCCTTCTAAGTATGGGGACTCCATATTTTCCTCTCTTGCCAGCATCTTATCTGCGTTTCCCCGGATGGTGTTGATCTCACCATTGTGCACGATCAGACGGTTTGGATGTGCTCTCTCCCAGCTTGGATTTGTGTTGGTACTGAAACGGGAATGTACCAGGGCAATCGCAGATTCATAATCCAGGCTCTGAAGGTCAGAGAAAAATGTACGAAGCTGTCCAACCAGGAACATACCTTTATAAACAATCGTACGGCTGCTCATAGAACATACGTAAGTGTTGTCATTACTCTGTTCAAACTCACGGCGGGCAATATACAGTTTACGGTCAAATGCGATGCCTTTTTCCAGATCATCCGGCTTTTTGATAAATGCCTGCATAATGCATGGCATGCACTCTCTTGCCTTATGTCCAAGAACCTCCGGAACTACCGGAACTTCTCTCCAGCCAAGGAACTCCAATCCCTCTTTTTCCACAATGATCTCAAACATTTTTTTTGCCTGGGCACGTTTGATCTCATGCTGTGGGAAAAAGAACTGGCCAATACCATATTCTCTTTCCTGGCCGATTTCGATTCCCTCTTTTTTACATGCTTTCTTAAAAAATTTATGGGAAATCTGAAGGAGGATACCAACGCCATCACCTGTTTTGCCTTCTGCATCTTTTCCGGCACGATGATCCAGATTCTCTACAATCCGTAATGCGTTGGCAACTGTATCATGGGATTTTTTGCCTTTGATATTGACAACTGCACCGATACCGCAGTTATCATGTTCAAATTCCTGACGGTAAAGTCCCTGCCTTTCCTTTATCACTTCTTTCATTTTCCTCATCCTTTCTATTGTTGATTAAGAGTTTCCTCTTTGCTTACTTTATCTACAGCTGCCTGGATAAATCCACGGAACAGCGGGTGAGCATGGTTCGGTCTTGATTTGAACTCCGGATGTCCCTGGGTTCCTACAAAGAATGGGTTTGCCGGAATCTCGATCATTTCCACAATGTGACCATCAGGAGAAGTTCCTGCTATGGTCATGCCTTTTTCTGCCAGTTCTTTGCGATATGCATTGTTAACTTCATAACGATGTCTGTGACGTTCCTGAATTTCTTTCTGTCCGAAAAGTTCCAGGGATAAAGAACCATCTGCAAGCACACATGGATAACTTCCAAGGCGCAGGGTTCCTCCAAGATCTTCCACATCTTCCTGGTCTGGCATAAGGGCGATTACCGGATTGGTGGTTTCTGGTGCAAGTTCAATGCTGTTTGCATCTTCATAACCAAGTACATGACGGGCAAATTCTACGATTGCCATCTGCATTCCAAGACAGATTCCAAGGTATGGGATCTTATGCACGCGGGCATACTGGGCAGCCAGGATCATTCCTTCTGTTCCTCTTCCGCCGAAACCACCTGGAACCAGGATTCCATCTACCTGGTAAAGCCTCTGATCCAGGTTCTTCTCGTTTAACTCTTCGGAATCAATCCAGGTAATCTCTACTTTCGCCTTGCATGCGATTCCGCCATGTTTCAGAGCTTCCACCACACTGAGATATGCATCATGAAGCTGGGTATATTTTCCTACCATGGCAATGTTTACAGTTTTATCCGGATGGCGGAGATTTTCTACCATAGCCTCCCAGTCCGTAAGATCTGGTTTTCTTTTTTCAAGTCCCAATGACTGCATGACCACATCTGCCAGTTTTTCACGTTCCATCGCAAGTGGGGCTTCATACAGATACTCTACATCCAGATTCTGAAGTACATGGCTTACCGGCACGTTACAGAACAGGGCAATTTTGGCTCTCAGATCGTCGGTCAGCGGATATTCACTTCTGCATACCAGAACATCCGGCTGGATTCCCATTGCCTGAAGCTCCTTGACACTGGCCTGGGTTGGTTTTGTTTTCATTTCTCCTGAAGCTTTCAGGTATGGAATCAGGGTTACATGGATAAGGATTGCATTTTCATGCCCCACATCATGCTGAAACTGTCTGATGGATTCCAGAAATGGCTGGCTTTCAATATCTCCTACTGTTCCGCCTACTTCGATAATGGCAATCCTGTTTTCATCCGGGGATTTTGCGCGATAGAAGCGGCTTTTGATTTCATTTGTAATATGAGGAATTACCTGTACGGTTCCTCCTCCAAAGTCTCCATGGCGTTCTTTTTGTAAAACGGACCAATAAATTTTTCCGGTAGTTACATTGGAATTTTTATCCAGGCTTTCATCAATGAATCGTTCATAATGGCCAAGATCCAGGTCGGTCTCGGTTCCATCGTCTGTTACGAAGACTTCTCCATGCTGAATAGGGTTCATGGTTCCGGGATCAATATTGATGTAAGGGTCAAATTTCTGCATTGTGACCTGAAAACCTCTTGCCTTTAAAAGTCGCCCAAGTGAAGCTGCTGTGATTCCCTTTCCCAGTCCTGACACAACACCGCCAGTGACAAAAACGTATTTTACTGCCATCTTTCGATTTCCTCCTCCAATTGCTTTTAATGTGTTCTAATATGTAAAAAAGGCGTCAAAGAGGAGGATTAGGGGGCACTTAACCTATCCATTTCTCTTTGACGCCTTTGTCAAAACAAATTCTTATTCAAAAATATGCTATATAATATATCATTTTTTTGGCTTTGTCAATCCACTTTTTTTGCTATTTAGTGGATTAAAAGTTCTTCAAGGCGGACGCATTTGTACAATGTGTATTACTCACTCGCCGGCGCAACGCTCCGATGAACTAATCGCTAACTGCGACTAATGCGTTCGGGAGAGCCCTCACGCATAAGTCTTCGTAAGCGCTGGATTTCATCTGCGCTAAGAACGCGCCTGAAATGGCTCGCTGGAGTAATACACATTGCCCAAATGCTGTGTGTCGGCTGGAACTGAGGTTATTTAGGAACTTTTAACGAGGGGAGGGGGAGTGATTGGTTTCCCGATACTTTCTTGCCAATGATAGATTAGGTAAAACCAATAAAGCTGCGAAGTATCAACCATCTAAATGGGGTATCGAAGACACATAAAATAATATGTCAAGTTCTTTGTTTGCAAAACAGCCCTAAGAATGTGCAAATACTTCATAGAAATTATAAAAGCCGCTAATTTCCGGCAAGATTCCCATAAACTTTCGTTTCCGATACAGTATAGGGAAACCAATCACTCACCCACCCCACCTGTTGAAAGTTCCTATGTACAAATAAGTCCCAGCCAGTACACAGCATTCGGGCAATGGTGATTGCTCTAGCGAGCCATTTCAGGCGCGGTTTTAGCGTAAGCGAAATCCACTGCTTACGGAGACTTAATCGTGAAGGCTCTCCTGAACGATTTAGTCGCAGTTAGCAGTTAGTTCGCTGGAGCGTTGCGCCGGCGAGTGAGCAATCACCATTGTCCGAATGCGTCCGCCTTGAACAACTTTCAACACATTAAATAGCAATTTGGGGTTAAAAAAAACAGATGCTGTCGGGATACCATGCTGTCTCATATTTCAAGTCGTTCCCGGCAATATCTGTTTTTTACGATTTTTATGGACACCTTAAAAGGTGCCAGTTTACAACTGCTTAATCAGGCAACTGCAAACTTCTGTAATGTACGGTTAAATTCCTTGCTCTCGCCATGGCACTGTACAGTAAGAACCCTTGTAAGATCCATGCTCAGAACTCCCAGAATGGATTTTGCATCAATGATGATTCTGTTATAGAAAACATCTATGTCAAAATCACATTTACCCGCTGCCTTTACGAATTCCTGAACATCCTCCTTCGCATTCAGCTTAATCTGCTTCTGACACATCGTTATCACCCTTTCTGTTTTACAGGAATTATAGTTTCCTTTTCTATCAAAATCAAAGGCTCTTGAAAACGTTTTCCCTTGATTGAGGCAAATTATGCACCAAGTCTCGATATTTGTCAAGTTTTTTCTTTCACACTTTTTTGTAACATTTCAGAAATAAATATACCGATTGCACAAATATGCAACCGGTATATTGGTAGTTATGCACTATTTTATTATTGTGGAAGTTCTGAGACAACCTGCACAGGCAAAATTATTTCTCTTATATCTTATGAATTTCAAAATCATTTTGTAAATTATTCTCATCTGGAATTACCATCGGATACTTTCCGTCAAAGCATGCCTTGCAAATAGGAAGTCCACCTGCCATGCCCTCCAGATAATCAATCTCCATATAACCAAGGGAATCTGCCCCTATCATCTTACAGATTTCTTCTGTGGAGTGCTGTGCTGCGATCAGCTGGTCATTGCTTGGCACATCGGTTCCGAAATAGCATGGATGTAAAAATGGCGGGGAACTGATCCTTACGTGCACTTCAAGAGCGCCTGCTTCTTTCAGCATGCGGATCAGGTTTGCTATGGTGGTTCCACGGACAATAGAATCATCCACAAGTACAATGCGTTTTCCTTTTACAACTGCATCCAATACGCTCAGCTTCAGATGAACGCTGGATTCTCTCTCCTTCTGAGTAGGTTTGATAAAAGTTCTGCCGATATAAGAGTTCTTATAAAATGCAAATCCGAATGGAATACCAGATTCTTCAGAAAATCCCTTGGCTGCAGGAAGACCGGATTCCGGAACGCCGGTGACAAGATCTGCCTCCACAGGATAAGATTTTGCAAGGGATTTACCGCCACGTATACGTGCGTCATAAACCTTTACACCGTCCATGGTACTGTCCAGTCTTGCAAAATAGATATATTCAAAAACACAGTGAGCACGTTTTTTCACAGTATCTGCAAGAGTCATGTCTGACTTCACGCCCTTGCGGCTGATCGTAATCATCTCACCAGGTTCGATATCACGGATAAACTCGGCACCTACAGAAGTAAGTGCACAGCTCTCAGAAGCCAGCACGTAAGCATTGTCCCTTTTTCCAAGGCAGAGAGGCTTTAAGCCATAGGGATCACGGACTCCGATCAGCTTACGGGGACTCATGATCACAAGACCGTATGCGCCTTGCAGCTTCCTGGCTGTATTCAGAACTGCCTCCTCTACACAGGTGGTATGTACCCTCTCTCTGGCTACATGAAATGCGATCACTTCTGAGTCAGTGGTGGTATGAAAAACTGCTCCGCTCTGGATCAGTTCCCATTTCAGTGTCCCAGTGTTAACAAGGTTTCCATTGTGTGCCAGTGCCAGACTTCCTTTTACATAAGATAAAACCAAAGGCTGTGCGTTCTCTGCAACGGATGCTCCTGTTGTGGAATAGCGTACATGTCCGATTCCGATATCACCACTCATCTTATGGAGTGTATCCTCGCGAAGCACCTCGCTTACCAGACCAAGATCTTTGTGAAACTTAACATTTCCAATAGGTCCCTTAGTATCCGATACTGCCAGGCCACAGGCTTCCTGACCACGGTGCTGCAAAGAAGTCAGACCATAGTAAATAGAAGACGTCACATCATTTCCATCCAGGTCATAGATTCCGAAGACACCACACTCTTCTTTAATCTCTGCCATTTGTTTTCCTCCTCGGTACTGAGTTTTATTTTAATGATCAAATCCAATCTCAAAAATGCATCCCATTTCGTCGATTTTGCGTATCGCCAAATAAATTTACAGCCAAGGACGTATCGTTATGCAAGCACGCTCACATATCTTACTGTAAATTTGCCTGGCTCTGAACAAAAATTATAATGGAAGAAACCTATTTGTCAAGTATGCCTATCCTAATTTGAGCAAGAACTTTTTTCAGTCAACCGCAAAATCTTTTTGGAATTTTTTTCAAAAAAACTATTGACATCTGTTTTTTTTTGAGTATACTACAGAACATAAAGCAAAGGCGCTTTGGAATACAGAAATGTATCCAAGGCGCCTTTTTCTTTTATCAAAAATAAGGATGAAGAAAGACATGAAAAGTGAAAGGAGCGTATCCGTTATGACACAGAATATTCCCGAAATCTATGGAAGTCTTGTTTTCAACGACAGGATTATGCGCAGTAAATTACCTAAGGACATGTACAAAGCACTGAAAAAGACCATCGAAAATGGTACTCACCTGGAGCTTGATGTTGCAAACTCCGTTGCAGTAGCCATGAAAGAATGGGCAATCGAAAATGGTGCTACTCATTATACACACTGGTTCCAGCCTATGACAAATGTAACAGCTGAGAAACACGACAGCTTCATTTCCCCAACAGGCGATGGACAGGTGATCATGGATTTCTCCGGAAAAGAACTTGTAAAAGGTGAACCGGATGCTTCCAGTTTTCCATCCGGCGGTCTTCGTGCTACTTTTGAAGCAAGAGGATACACAGCATGGGATCCAACATCACCGGCCTTCATTAAAGACGGAACTCTTTACATTCCCACAGCATTCTGTTCCTACAGCGGTGAGGCACTTGACAAAAAGACTCCTCTCCTTCGCTCTATGGATACCTTAAATAATGCAGCCGTAAACATGCTTCACGTTCTTGGAAACAAGGGAATTAAACATGTTTCCACAACAGTAGGACCTGAGCAGGAATACTTCCTGGTTCCAAAGGAACTTTATAAAGAAAGAAAAGACCTTGTATTCTGCGGACGTACCTTACTTGGTGCTCCTGCTCCTAAGGGACAGGAAATGGAAGATCACTACTTTGGAACTCTGAAGCCAAAGGTTGCAGCTTACATGCATGATCTTGATGTAGAGCTCTGGAAGCTTGGCATTCCTGCAAAAACAAAACATAACGAGGTTGCTCCTGCACAGCATGAGCTGGCTCCTGTATTTGATACCACAAATGTAGCCGTTGACCACAACCAGCTGACAATGGAAATCATGAAAAAGGTTGCTGACAAACATGATCTGGTTTGCCTGCTTCACGAAAAACCATTTGAGGGAATCAATGGAAGTGGTAAGCACAACAACTGGTCCATGATCACAGATGATGGCGTAAATCTTCTGGATCCTGGAAAAACACCATCTGAAAACATTCAGTTTCTTGTCTTCTTAATGGCAGTTATTAAAGCAGTTGATGAATATGCTGATCTTCTTCGTATCTCCGTTGCAAGTGCAGGAAATGATCACAGACTTGGTGCCAACGAGGCTCCGCCCGCAGTTGTATCTATTTTCCTTGGTGATGAACTTACAGAAGTTCTGAAGTCTATCGAAAATGATACTTACTTTACTTCTCACGGCGCTGTACAGATGGATATCGGAGCAATTGTTCTGCCACACTTTGTAAAAGACAATACTGACAGAAACCGTACTTCACCATTTGCATTTACCGGAAACAAATTCGAGTTCCGTATGCTTGGTTCTGCTGCTTCTGTTGCAAACCCGAATATTGTATTGAATACAGCTGTTGCGGAAGCTCTTGACCAGTTTGCCAAAGAGCTTGATGGTGTAGCTCCGGAAGATATGGAACATGCAGTTCATGAACTGATTAAGAGAGCCATTAAGAAACACAAACGTGTGATCTTCAACGGTAACGGTTATACAGATGAGTGGATTGAAGAGGCTGAAAAACGTGGTCTTTACAACCTGAAGTCTACCCCGGATGCTCTCCCAATGTGGATTGCCCAGAAGAATATCGACCTGTTCACAAAGCACAGCATTTTCACCAGCGAAGAGCTGCACTCCCGTTATGAAATCTGGCTTGAGAACTACTCCAAGACCATCAACATCGAATCTAATACAATGGTTGAAATGGTTCAGAAAGACCTTCTTCCATCTGTTATGTCTTATATTGAAGAAATTGCAAGCACAGCAAGCCTGAAAGCATCTGTTGTACCTGGAATCACCTGTGAGAGTGAAACTACTCTTATCACCAAGCTGTCCGGACTTCAGGATGCTATGACAAAAGGTCTTGAGAAGCTGAAATCTGATACAGCAAAAGCAAAAGCAACTGAAGATGTTCTGGAAAATGCAAAACTGTATCAGGCTGAAGTACTTGAGGACATGGAGGAATTGAGAAAATCTGCTGATGAAGCTGAAACTCTCATTCCGGATGATCTGCTTCCATATCCTACATATGGAAAACTTCTCTTCTATATCTGATCAGATTTACAGAGGAGAATTCTAAATGAAAGAAACTGTTCCTGTTTTTGGAATTTGTTTCTCACACAGGTAAATACAGGGGATATCTATTATGAAACTCTACTTCATAATTCATTATCGATTTCCTCATCCATTAATCACACGATACGGATATCCCCTGTTTTACATATTAATTTTACAACTGAATATTTCGTTACTGTTCACTGGTAACATTCCGCAAGGTGTTTTTTGTAAACAAAGTTCACAGAAAACCCGAGAATTAAGTTTGCGCAGCAAACGCTACTTCTTGTGCCTGTCACAAGAAGGTTCGTCTTTCTGTGCATCGCGAAGCGTGTTACTGGTCACAGAGTGAACAGTAACAATATTTCTGCAGACGCAGATAATATACCAGGATCGTAAAGGCGCGAAAGAAAAAACAAATTTGTTTTCTCTTTCGCGCTTTTTGATATTAAAAACGTGTTTTTCGAAACATTTCGAAAAGTGCGAAAAGAGGGAGGAAATTATTATGAATTATTCAGCAGTAAACACGATCTGGGTACTTGTTGGTGCCGCGCTGGTCTTCTTTATGCAGGCCGGATTTGCTATGGTGGAGACAGGTTTCACCAGAGCCAAAAATGCAGGTAACATTATTATGAAAAACCTGATGGATTTCTGTATCGGTACTCCGGCTTTCTGGCTGGTTGGCTTTGGAATCATGTTCGGTGCAGGAAACGGCTTCTTCGGAAGAATCGGTGGTATTGCTTCAGAAGCAAATTATGGCAGTGCAATGCTTCCTGACGGAGTTCCGTTCTGGGCATTCCTGATTTTCCAGACAGTCTTCTGTGCTACTTCCGCTACAATTGTTTCCGGTGCTATGGCTGAGAGAACCAAATTCTCATCGTATTGTGTATACAGTCTTATGATCAGCCTTGTAGTATATCCGATTTCCGGTCACTGGATCTGGGGCGGCGGTTTCATCAGTCAGATGGGCTTCCATGATTTCGCAGGTTCCTGTGCAGTACATATGGTAGGTGGTGTGGCCGCCTTTATCGGTGCCGTCATTCTTGGACCACGTATCGGAAAATATTCCAAAAGTGGAAAATCAAAAGCAATTCCAGGTCATAACCTGACAGTCGGTGCACTTGGTGTATTTATCCTCTGGTTCTGTTGGTTTGGTTTCAACGGTGCTTCCACTGTATCCATGGAAGGCGATGCAATTGTAAGTGCAGGAAAAATCTTCGTTACCACAAACCTTGCTGCTGCAGTTGCAACTGTAACGGTTATGATGATCACATGGATCCGCTATAAAAAACCAGATGTATCCATGTCCCTGAACGGATCTCTTGCAGGTCTTGTTGCAATTACTGCAGGATGTGATACTGTATCTCCTGCATCTGCTGCTATTATCGGTATTGCAGCTGGTTTTGTCGTAGTATTTGGTATTGAATTTATTGATAAAGTATTAAAAGTGGATGATCCGGTTGGTGCTGTTGGTGTCCATGGCTTAAACGGTGCATTTGGTACTCTCGCCGTTGGTCTTTTCTCCGATGGAGCTGGTACAGGCTGGAAAGGTCTTCTTGTTGGCGGCGGTTTCCATGGATTTGGTGTACAGCTTGCCGGAATGCTTATCACAATTGCATGGGTTGCAGTTACAATGACAATTATTTTCCAGGTCATCAAACATACTATAGGTCTTCGAGTATCTGCTGAAGAGGAGATTCAGGGTCTTGATATAAAAGAACATGGTCTTGCAAGTGCTTATGACGGATTTGCTATTCGCGATGCTGTTGCTTCCGTTCCCACTCCTATGGGAACTTCCAGAGAATTTACCGCTGCTCCCAGACCTTCTGCTCCAGCTGAATTCATTCCGGAAATCCCGACAGACGGCGTTCATAAGATTACAAAGGTTGTTATCATTACCCGTCAGAACAAGCTGGAAGAGTTTATGCAGGCTATGAATGAAATCGGCGTAACCGGAATCACCATTACAAACGTTCTTGGCTGTGGTGTCCAGAAAGGGGCTCCTGCTTACTATCGTGGCGTTGAGATGGATATGAACCTGCTTCCGAAAGTCAAGATTGAAATTGTTGTCAGCCTTGTTCCTGTTCAGAAGGTTATCGAAACCGCCAAGAAAGTTCTTCATACCGGTCAGATCGGTGATGGAAAAGTTTTCGTATACGACATCGAAAACGTTGTCAAGATCAGAACCGGCGAGGAAGGTTACCTGGCATTGCAGGATACTCACGAAGAGTAATAAATTATTTTGACATCTTACTATATTTTTGTTTCCCTTATTTAAAAACAGCTCCTGGAATTTTTCCGGGGGCTGTTTTTCTTATACGTTTCCGGCACATATGTCCGTCACTGCTGCTTCCTATACAAATATTTTGTTATCCATTATATTTCCGCAAAAGTTTTTCCAGTTCTTGTGAAATTTTTTTCGCATCCTCATACTTGCCAGCCTGAAGTGCGAAAGCTATTCGATTCTCCAGTTCTTTTTTCTTCTGCTCATATTCCAGGTAATCCTTATCAAAGTGATCGGCGTAAATCATCTTTCGGAATTTTCGCATACTTACCTTGCGAAGGCCCTTATCCTCTGTGAGAAGCACATAATCCATGCAGTTGGCTACGGTATAAAAATCATGGGAAACCATGAGAACTGTCCCATTGTATTTCTCTACCGCCTGCTCCAGTGCCAGTTGGGAATATGTGTCCAGATGACTGGTTGGCTCATCCAGTAGCAGCAGACCTGCACCTGTTCTGGAAATCTTCGCAAGCTGGAGAAGATTCTTTTCTCCACCAGACAGCTCACACACAGGACTGTAGATCAGCTCTTTCTCAAAACCATAGGTTTTCAGGTAAGCTATCACCTGATCATCGGTATCAAAGCCTGCATCCTCAAAATTCTTAAGAACAGTGGCCTTCTCATCAAATACCTCCCCATGCATCTGGGAAAGATATGCCATCTTAACATTTTCGCCAAGACGGATTGCCGGGTTTTCTCCTTTGATAATATCACGAAGAAGGGTCGTCTTTCCAGTACCGTTTGGTCCCACAATTGCAACCTTATCCCCTGCATGAAGAACAAAGGAAACATGTTCCATAATCTTACGGTCAAAGGTCACATTATAGTCTTCTACACTTAACACTATCTTCTCAGCTTCATTTTCCGCATTCGTATCTCCCTGCCCGGACTTTCCTTCACTTTCCAAACATTCTTCCGCATTTTCATCAGAAACTTCCGCATTCAAAACCTCATCTGCATGAAATACGATCTCCGGCTGCTTAATATCCACAAATGGAGACTTTGTCTTTCTCGCTTCCAGACGTTCCAAAAGGGAAACTCGCGCATGAAGGCTTCTTCCCCTTGTTGCACTGTCAATGGCAGTAGCGCTGTTTCGAAGACGCTCTACAATCTTGCGATTACGCTCGATTTCCTCCATATCTGCCGCAGCCAGCTCCTGCTGCTCAATTTTCATCTGAAGAAGTGCAAAATTATAATCCACATAATTGCCATCAAATTCCTGCATCTCCGTATTCTCCAGATGGAGGATCTTGTTGAAGCAATGATTCAGAAGATAGCGGTTGTGGGTGATCACAAGCAATGTTCCCTTATGGGAATTGATCAGATTCCGAAGTGCATTTAAGTGCTGAAAATCCAGGAACACATCTGGCTCATCCATAATAATAAATTTCGGGCTGATCATCATCTCCCGGATAGCCTGCACCAGCTTGAACTCTCCGCCGCTTAAATTTGTAAGAAGCTGGTCTTCATACCCAGCCAGACCCGCTGTTTTCAGCTGCTTGCGGATATTACTTTCGTAAAAGTCACCGTCAATGGCATTAAATTCATCTAAAGTCTGCTGATATTCCTCCATCAGCTCCTCCAGATGATCTGTCGCTGCCATATCCTCGCAGATCTGGTTGATCTTATTCTGAAGCCTTACAAATTCTTCACTGATATAATCAAATACCGTAATCTCTTTTTCTTCCTCAACGGTGTAAAACTGACTGACATACCCAATCCTTCCAGGTACATCCACGATCAGCTTCCCATCGTATAAATATTTATCCGGATGAAGGATCATGTTCACCAGTGTACTCTTACCGGTTCCATTGGTCCCGATAAAGGCACAATGCACATCATCCTCCAGGGTAAATGAAATTTTATTATATAACTCTTTATGTGGAAAAGAATAGGATAAATTCTCTGCTTTAATCATAAGTACTCCTCTAATAGCTACCTTTTATTTTAATTTCGGCAGGTTCCACCTGTAATGTGCAGCCAGATACCGCATCAGGATCACCGCTGCAGATCCAAAGATCAAGGAGAACACCACTCCAAACCAGCGGTACGTATACACACAAACAATAGCTCCCACAATGGATGCACATGCATAAATATGCTTTACAAAAATATAAGGCGGCACTTCTGCCATCATATCACGGAGCAATCCTCCGCCAACACCGGTGATGGTTCCCACAAATACCAGCAGGAAAGTGTTGTCTGCAAACCCCTGACGGATTCCAGTATTTACGCCAACCACAGTAAATATCCCAAGTCCTACAGAGTCCATCACCAGCATTACTTTATCATAAGTAACATTTCCTTTCAGCATCTCCCTTTTAAAATAAAGGAGAAAAAACACCAGCACTGAAGTGAGCACTGCTACAGCCGCATATACTGGCTTCTGAAAAACTCCCGGAGGAGTAATTCCCAGCGTCACATCACGAATCATACCACCGCCAACTGCAGTGATCACCCCAAGAACCGAAACTCCGAAAATATCCATCTTCTGCTCCGATCCCACCAGTGCACCTGACGCCGCAAATGCAATAGTTCCAATCATCTCCAAAATAAATGTGATTGTTTCCTGATAACCCATAAAACAATAACCTCGCCCACTTTTATCCATGCCATTCTCATAAAGTTTGCGCAGTAAAAACTACTTCTTGTGTTTATCACAAGAGGGTTCTCCTTTCCCGCTTGTTCCCATAAATGACACCCAATCAGTATAACATATAATTCCCTGTTTGCCACCTGAAAACTCCGAAAAATCCAATTAATTTCAGCATATCCAAATTATTTTTTTGAAACAGCTCAAAAATATGACCGGAAGACTTCTCCTCCGGCCATACACTTATTTTTCTTTAATATTTTTCTTTAATATTTTTCTTTAATATTTTTCTTTAATATTTTTCTTAATCTAATATATTTTCATACACGCCATCAACCCTTAACACCGCCAAGTGCAACACCTGCGACGATGTACTTGGAAAGTACCAAGTATACAACAACCAGAGGGATAATAGTAACAAACAGTCCTACATAAACTACACCATAGTCAGTACGGAACTGGTTAGAACTCAGCAGCTGTACAAACATAGGAAGTGTTTTCTTGGAATCTGTTGTCAGCAAAATGGTAGGTGTAAACAGGTTGTTCCACTGTGCGATGAACTGGAAGATTGCCTGTGTGGCAACTGCCGGTTTCATAATTGGAAGGATAATTTTGTTAAAGGTATTCCACTCTTTTGAACCGTCGATTCTAGCTGCCTCGATCATCTCCAGAGAAAGTGTACTTTCCATATACTGTTTCATAAAGAAAACAACAGTTGGAGCTGCAATGGTAGGAATGATCAACGGAACGTATGTATCGATCAGCTTCAGATCCAGCATGAAACGGTAGAAACCGATGATGGAAATCTGACTTGGTACCATCATAACTGCCATAATAAATGCCCATGCAAATTTTTTGAATTTGAAATCATATACATGGATACCATAAGCTGTCAGAGATGAAAAATAAACTGACAGGAAAGTTCCAGGAATCGTAATGGTTGCAGAGTTAATGATCGCTTTCTGCAAAGTAATCTGCATACCGTTCTGCTTGATCATCAGGTTTTTCCAGTTCTCGATCAGGTGTGTGGACGGAATCAGGGAAACACCAGCCTTGATAGACTCAGAATCTCTTGTTGCGTTCATAACCAGAAGAACAAATGGCAAAAGTGCAATGATACAGAATAAAATACAAATAATGGTACGGAAGACTTTCTGATGCAGCATATTCTTGCTGTAGCTGTCTGCTGTTGCGGCTTTACTCATGATCTTCCACCTGCCTTTCTACGCTGTTTCTGCTCTTTTTTCATACGTCTGTCTTCGCTGTCGCTCATAGTTGCGAACAGGATCAGACTGACAACCAACGTGATAATAAACAGTACTACGGAAACGGCTGCTGCCTTTCCAACATCGCTGTTGTACAAACGCATAATATACATGGCCATTGTGGTAGTCTTATCATCTGGCAGACCAACAAGTCCGGTCTCCGGAACGTTGAACAGTGCTGGGATATCATACATCTGAAGACCACCGATTGCGGAGGTAACCAGTGTGTACAGCATAATTGGTTTCAAAAGCGGTAAAGTGATGTAGCGGAATTTTTTCCAGCCTGTTGCACCATCAATATCAGCAGCCTCAAAAAGTCCCGGGTCAATGCCAAGAACGCCTGAAATCAGAAGCAGGGTCGTATTACCAAACCACATCCACCACAGAATTGTGGAGATCAGCCCACGGCTTCCTGCTACGCTGGACATAAAATCGAAGTTCTTGCTGAGAACGCCCCAGTCCTTCAACGTCTGGGTGATTGGTCCGTACTGGGAAAATAAAGATTTAAACAGTACAGAAACGGAAGCTGCAGTGATAACACTTGGAAGGTAAACAATAACCTTCATCGCACCGGTTCCTTTTACCTTAACCTTCTCATCCGTCAGCCATACAGCCAGAAGAAGGGAAACCAGAATCTGAGGAACAAAGTTGCAGCCCCACATTACAAGGGTATTTTTCAGATAGCTGAGTACATAACCTCTCTCTCCTGCAGCCATACCAAGGATATTTACAAAATTCTGAAGTCCTGCAAACTCCATGAATTCACGTCCGTTACGTTTGTAGTAGGTTAAGGTACTATAATAGAAAGTATTGATCAGTGGCCACAGCTGGAACACCAGATAAGTGATAAAAAACGGTGCAATAAAGAAGTAGCCATACCTTCCATAATCGATCATTTTTTTCTTTTTCTTATTCATAACAGCCTCCTGTCTGAAGTTGCCTGCTTTTCCCAGGCAGAATGCCTGACACTGGCGGGAGTACCTGCCCCTTTGGGCTTCTGCGCCATCCTCCTCTGCCACTGGCAGTCATTCTGCTTTTTTATAGCAAAAGCAGCTGCTCGCTTATATAAGAATGTGCTGCTCCTTCTTTGGGGAAGAAGCAGCACACTCACTACTTACTTATGATTGACTCTGCAAACTCTTAAGCCACATTATTCTGCGCTCAGGTAAGAGAATGTATCATGGATAGATGCAGTCAGATCTGCAAGTGCAGTATCAAGGTCTTTTTCGCCTGTAGCATAAGCCTTGGTCTGAGTATCCATAAGGGAAAGGATCTGCTGGTCTTCTGCTGTTACCATAGAAGCGTCAAGTCCGTCTGCTAATGGAAGGAAGAACTCCATGAAGTTCTGTCCAGCGTCTGGATACAGATAGCCGTTTCCATCTGCGGATGTACCAGCCTCGATGATCTTGCTGACAGCTGCTGTATTGTTTACATAGTCAGAGTTCAGAGCGTTGATTGCAACCATTCCATCTTCATCACATGTGAAGAACTTCATAATCTTAGCTGCAAGCTCGGTATCTGCACAATCTGTTGTAGCTGCAAGTCCTGTGCCGCCCCAATAGCATTTTGTCTGGGTAGGAACAAGGATTGTGTTGCCTTTCCAAGCATCACTTAAGCTCCAGTATACAAACCATGGGCATCCCATATAAGCAAGTGCTGCGTTAGAATCAACGCCATCACCACTCATGTTTGCACTCCAGTCAGCGCTCCACTGATCTGTGTTGAAGGTAAGATCTTCATCATAAAGAGTCTTAGCTGTTTCCATATATGTCTTGATGTTGTCATCAATTGTAATCTTATCGTTCTCATCATAGAAGCCCTGGGTTCTGGAACCGGTCAGGCTACGTTTGATCTCATCATAACCGGAGAACAGTTTGCATTTTCCACCGGAAGCGTCATTCACTTCTTTTGCTGTAGCAACAATGGTATCCAGATCTTTGAATTTCTCAGCTAAAGCTGCCGGATCTGTTGTTCCAAGATATTTCTCAGCCAGATCTGCACGAACTGCATAGCATCCAGGAGTTGCCTGCCAGAACAGAGCTCTTACGTTTCCATCAACATCGGATCCAAGATCCAGATTGTACTGATAGCTGTTTGCATAGTCATCAGCTGTGATTCCAAGATCTGCTACATTCTGTACCCAGTCGCTGTTTACATATTTCTGAACATAGTCAACTTCCAGACCCATCATGTCAGGATATAACTCATTTGAAGGATCATCAAGTACAGGATCCAGTTTGCTCTGATAATAATCAGATCCGCCTGTGTTTACGAATACGATTCTTTCATAATCATCTGGATAAGCCTCTTTGAATGGTCCATCAAGGATCTTCTTGATATCATCGTTCCATCCCCATACTACAAAGGAATCATCTGCGGAAGCGTCACCGGTAACTTCGTTTTCCGGTGTTTCTGCATCTTCTGCCATAACCGGGACTGCACATAATGTCATTCCTGCCAGCATAGAAGCTGTTAATAATACGCTCACCATTTTTTTCTTCATGTTACTTCCTCCTTTAATTGTATCTTTTAATTTTTTTAATAACTACTTGAAATTTTTTGATGGATACAAAGTTTTCACGGAAGCACCTTTAAAAAGGGTTCCATCCACTGTGTATTTCTCAATAACTGTTGTCTTCGGGTGCTCAATCAGCTCAATCAGCCTTTCTGCCGCTATCCTTCCGATTGCCGCTGTATCCTGGCAAAGGGTTGTCAGCTTGGGTTCAAGAACCTGGGCGATATTGATTCCATCGTACCCGGCTACTGAAATGTCTTCCGGTATCCGAAGTCCTCTTTCCCGTATCTCGTTTATCCCTCCCATCGCTGCATAATCGTCAGGATAGAGAATACAGGTTGGCGGATCTTTCAAATCCAAAAGTTCACCGGTTCTCTCACCTGCCAGATCAGCATCTCTGTAAAAAGACGGTTTTACATATTCATCCGGTTCTTCAATACCCAGCCTTTGCAGGGTCCGGTAAAAGCTTCCCAGACGATTCTTGGTAACCGATGTGTCATCTCCGTGAATGTAAGCGATCTTGCGGTGTCCCTTCTTATATATATAGGTAACAAGTTCTTCCATTCCCTGGATGTTGTTGGATACTACCGATATCCTTCCATCACAGATATGATCGATGGTCACCACCGGAATGTCTGAAAGGAGAAGCTCCTGAACCTCTTCTGCGGTAAAATCCACACAGGCCATTACTACTCCGTCCACGCCCCGGTATCTGCAGTGCTCCAGGTAGGTCATCCTTTTACCGGAAACATTTCCGCTTGTAAAAGTAATGTCATAGCCTTTCGCTTCTGCGGTGCTTTTGAAGCTTTCCAGTACTCTGTTGAAGTAATCATGTGTGAGACCGCTTCGGGCCTCGTCCACAAATAAAACTCCCAGATTAAAGGTTCGCTTCGTCTTCAAAGCTCTTGCCGATGAGTTGGGAAGATATCCCATCTCTGAAGCCGTTCTTAATATGTAGTTTTTTGTTTCTTCTCCGATATCGGAGTAACCATTTAATGCTTTACTGACAGTGGCGACTGAGACATTACATTGTTTTGCGATTTCTTTCATGGAAACCATATGCTTGCCTCATTCTTTCCTGTTTTTCTTTCCTGTCATCTCTAAATCGTTTTCGTAAGCTTATAGTACCCCCTAGTGCACAAAAAATCAAGTGGTTTCTGGCGTTTTTTGTGCGTTTTCACGTCATTCTACCTATTGCACAATTTGGATATTTGTGTTTTTAACAATTTAATCGTGAATAAGAGCTCTTTTCGAAATGTTTTCGCGAAAAGTTTCGTGTTTTAAATCTCTGATTTGTAATATATAATAGATTTAATTATTACTGTAATTTTTATGTTGCTTTTAATCAGTCTTTCTATTATACTAAGAACAAATATATACCATTATTCTTTACTTTTATTTCTTATTGCCTTTACTTATTCGTTTTCGTGTGTTAATTATCTCACAATTCAATCCAATTGATTTTTTCGAAACTACTCATTGCATTTGCAAAACATTATTACTTATATAAGCGCAGATCACTATGCAGCTTCGAAAATTAAAATAATGCACCCTGATGTAAATCACGAATAGCAATCAACCAATTAGAAAGAATTCAGCAAGAATAAAATTTATCAAAGGAGATCCACTATGAATTTCGGACATTTTGATGACGTCAATAAAGAATATGTTATTACAACACCAGATACCCCGTTGCCATGGATCAATTACCATGGCTCCCAGGATTTCTTCACACTGATTTCCAACACCTGCGGCGGCTATAGCTTCTATAAAGATGCAAAGCTGCTCCGTATCACTCGTTACCGCTACAATAATATCCCGGTAGATTCCAACGGAAAATACTACTATATCAAAGATGGAGATACCGTATGGAATCCAGGTGCAATGCCAACCCGCACTCCTCTTGATGTTTATGAGTGCCGCCATGGACTTGGCTATAGCCGTTTCCACGGTGAGAAAAACGGCCTGGCAGCTGATCTTCTTGCATTCGTCCCTGTTGACACAGCCTGCGAGATCAACAAACTGACTCTGCGAAACAATTCAGATAAAGCGAAAGAGATTTCGTTATTTTCATATGTAGAGTTCTGCCTCTGGAATGCCGTTGACGACATGACCAACTACCAGCGAAACTTAAGCACCGGTGAAGTTGAGATCATCGGCAGCACCATTTACCATAAGACCGAATACCGCGAACGACGCAATCACTACAGCTTTTTCACTGTAAATACTCCTGTAGACGGTTTTGACACCAGCCGTGATGAGTTCTTAGGACTTGGCCGCGGCAATAATGCTCCAATCGTTGTAGAGGAAGGCAAGAGCCACAATTCTGTTGCCAGCGGATGGTATCCCATTGCCAGCCAGCAGATCAATGTTTCCCTGGCACCTGGTGAAGAAAAAGAATATGTTTTCCTTCTCGGCTATTGTGAAAACCCAAAAGACGACAAATGGGAAGCTTTAAACGTGATCAAAAAAGAGCCTGCTAAGAAGATCATGGAGAAATTCGAAACTTCCGAACAGGTAAATGAAGCTTTCGCCATCCTGAATACTTACTGGGATGATCTTCTCTCCCGCTATCATGTAGAGAGTAAGGATCCTCACGTAAACCGTATGGCAAATATCTGGAACCAGTACCAGTGTATGGTAACCTTTAACATGTCCCGTTCCGCTTCTTACTATGAATCCGGAACCGGCCGTGGAATGGGCTTCCGTGATTCCTGCCAGGATCTTCTTGGATTTGTACATCTGATCCCGGAGCGTGCAAGAGAACGAATCCTTGACATTGCAGCTACCCAGTTCGAAGATGGAAGTGCTTATCATCAGTACCAGCCGCTTACCAAGCAAGGTAACCTGGATATCGGAAGCGGATTTAACGATGACCCGCTGTGGCTGATTGCTGCTGTGGCCGCTTACTTAAAGGAAACTGGAGATTATTCCATTCTGGATGAAATGGTTGCTTTTGACTGCCATATGGAAAAAGCAGCTCCTCTTTTTGAGCATCTTCGCCGTTCCTTCGAATACAGCCGCACCCATCTTGGACCACACAAGCTCCCTCTCATCGGACGTGCTGACTGGAATGACTGTCTGAACCTGAACTGCTTTTCCAATGAACCTGGTGAATCCTTCCAGACCACAGGACCATCTGAGGGACCAGTTGCAGAATCTGTATTTATTGCAGGTATGTATGTAAAATACGGAAATGAGTTTGCAGAGATCTGCAGACGTGTTGGAAAAGAAGAGGACGCTGCTATCGCACAGAAAGCTGTTGAAGAAATGTACCAGGCAGTCCTTGACGCTGGCTGGGATGGAGAATGGTTCCTTCGTGCTTATGACGCCACCTCTCAGAAGGTTGGCTCCCACGAATGCAAAGAGGGGCAGATTTTCATTGAGCCGCAGGGCTTCTGTATCATTGCCGGCATTGGTGTAAAAGAAGGCCTGGCAAAAAAAGCTCTTGATTCTGTAAAAGAGCGCCTGGACACCAAATATGGTATTATGCTTCACCAGCCGGCTTACACCAGATATTACCTGAACCTTGGTGAAATTTCTTCCTACCCTCCGGGATACAAAGAAAATGCCGGAATCTTCTGCCATAACAATCCATGGATTTCCATTGCCGAAACCGTTATCGGAAGAGGAAACCGTGCTTTTGAAATTTATAAAAAGACCTGCCCGTCTTATATTGAAAACATTAGCGAAATCCATCGCACAGAGCCTTATGTCTATTCCCAGATGATCGCAGGACGGGATGCAGCCCGCCATGGCGAAGCGAAAAACAGCTGGCTTACCGGAACAGCTGCATGGACTTTCGTGAACCTCTCCCAGGCAATTCTGGGTGTACAGCCATCCTATGATGGACTTTCCATTGATCCGTGTATTCCGGAGGGCTTCGGTGACTTCACCCTCACCCGCCGCTTCCGCGGTGCCACCTATTACTTCGACGTTAAGAACCCGAATAATGTAGAAAAGGGTGTAGCTTACCTGGAGGTTGATGGCAGGCATGTGGATGGAAATGTGGTACCTGTTGAGGATGGAAAGACAGAGTATCATGTGACAGTGCATATGGAATAAAAATAAATATTACTAATTTTAGCAAGAGCCCCCGGAACCGAAATTCCGAGGGCTCTTGTTTTCCTATCTGTTTTATTTCTCGTAAAGCGGATGAATTTCTTTCTTATACGCATATCGTATAAACACAAAGCAGATCACTCCCGAGAACACCTCTGCAATGGGAAAGGACCACCAGCAGGCTCCAAGGCCACCTGCTTTTGACAGGATAAATGCAGCCGGAAGTAGCACTACCAGCTGACGCAGCACAGACACCGCAAGGCTTAAAAAGCCATGTCCCAATGCCTGAAACACAGAAGATGCAACCACAGAAAATCCTGCGATCAGAAAGCTGAGGCTGATGGTACGAAGTGCCGGGATACCGATTGCCATCATATCGTCAGAGGCGCTGAAAATTCCCAGAAGGCTTCCCGGGAACAGCTGGAATACAGCGAAACCAGCAAGCATAATACATACTCCGTAAATAATACTCAGCTTAATTGCTTTCGTAATACGCTTCGGTTTTCTGGCACCATAGTTGTAAGCAACAATGGGAACCATTCCATTATTCAGTCCAAACACTGGCATAAAAATAAAGCTCTGAAGCTTGAAATACACGCCAAATACCGCCGTTGCAGTGGAAGTAAAGCCCATCAGGATCTTATTCATTCCGAATGTCATAACAGAACCAACAGAAGCCATAATAATAGATGGGAAACCTACGCTGTAAATGCTGCGGATCACATCACCGGAAATCTTATATTTCACAAGAGAAATATGAAGCTCTTTATTCAGCTTCATATTCACGATCACACCTGCAATTGCTGCAATGATCTGGCCGGTAACAGTGGCAAGAGCTGCTCCTGTTACTTCCATTCTTGGAAATCCAAATAAACCAAAAATCATGATTGGATCCAGAATAATATTGATAATAGCGCCAAGAAGCTGTGTTGCCATGGAATAAATCGTTTTCCCTGTAGACTGCAGAAGCTTCTCACAGGTCAGCTGGATAAACAGGCCGAAGGACATAATTCCGATCACTCTGACATAATCCACACCATATTCCATGATCTGCGGATCCGTAGTCTGCACCCTGAAAAAAGCAGGTGCAAAAAATCCACAAACAATTGCAAATCCAATAAAGCTGAAAATCGCAAGATAAATACCGTTATTTGCAGCACTATTGGCATATTCCTGCTTTTTCTCTCCAAGAGAGCGCGACACCAGCGCATTGATACCAACACCAGTACCGGTTCCCACTGCAATCATCAGGTTCTGCACCGGAAACGCAAGTGAAACTGCAGTAAGTGCACTCTCACTTAATCTCGCCACAAACATACTGTCCACAATATTATAAAGTGCCTGGACAAGCATGGAAATCATCATCGGTACAGACATGGTGAGCAGAAGCTTTGCCACTGGCATCACACCCATTTTATTTTCCTGAACTTTTACTTCTTTTTCCAAAAACAATCCCCTCTCTTCTGTAATTAAACCTTTTCGTTTACTGTTCACTCCGTGACCAGTAACCCTTTTGTTCTGTCGCCCTCTTTTTTAGAGCGTGTTTGAAAAAGACTTTCTGCAAGATGAGCATCACAATTTGTAGGAAATTTTGTCCGAATGGGGCATCACAGCGGGCTACGCAGACGAAATTCAGGCAAAATATACCGCAAAGCAAGGCGTGCAGATTGCGGGAATGATTTTTCAAACCTGCTCCAGGCCAGTCCTCTTATTGTATATAAGTACATGCCGAATGTCAATATAAGGGTGGATTTATCTGAGAAATTATGCTATCCTTATTACTGTTTACTGGTAACGTTCCGTGAGCAGTAAATCTGTCCTTTTTTTCGATTGATATTTATCCAACAGGATTCAAAACAGAAAAACCAGATATACACAATTTCTTATTTTTATAAAACGGAGGATTTTTCTTATGGAAAGACACAGCTTTGCTATGGAAATCAAAAAAGGGAAAAAAAATGAATACCGCCAGATATTAGGAGAGATCTGGCCAGATCTGACTGCATTTCTGGATCAGGAAAAGGTACATAATTTCAGCATCTGGAACTGTGATTCCCTGATTTTCGGATATTACGAAACAGACGAAAATAACGAATTTTCAGAAGAGAAAAAAGCCAGCATCCAGGCTCTCACCTCCAGAATTGACCACACCTTCACCTGGATCTCCACCCCTGGCGAAAACATGCGTCTGATGTACCACAATTTCGGTGTTGTCCGCGAAAACAAAGAACTGATCCGCCACAGAATGTTCATAACCAGACTGAAACCTGATTGCGAGGAAGAATATAAGGCAAGACATGACGGACTGGTTGCCGCAAGAGAGGGCAGAATTGACCCGGGGCCTGACAGCAACTTCAGCATCTGGAGCGCAGGCGGATATATTTTCGGCTACGACGAGATCGACACCACTATGGAGACTGAAGAAACACCGGAAGCCCATGAAGCTACCGTTTCCTGGGAAACCCGTCAGCTTGGCATCATGGACTGGATCACCAATGACTGCGACTGGCTCACAGGAACAGTCCACTCTGCAAGTGTAAGACTGGCATGGCATATGGGGAAATAAAATCATAATATGCCAAAACCCTCATTGATTTTCAAAGGTCATTGAGGGTTTTTCTTGCACAGATCATATTTCAATTCTTTTCTGAGAATCTCCAGTTCTTCGTCAGTCCTTATAGTCCTCATTTCCAGATAAACCCGGTCGTCTACAATATGACCAATTACCGGAGTGTCCAGTTTCCGTAAGCGGTCACTGATTTCCTGAGCGGAAAATCCACTTCCATTCAGGCTTCTTATCTGCAATGCAGCTCCAGGCAGTGTTTTTCCAGGTGTAGTACCACCGCCAACAGGATTTCGTGTAGAGGTCACTGCAAGTTCATATTCAGAATCATCAGACAACAGTTCATCCATAAGCCATAATGCATTCCGCTTAAGTTCTTCTGCACTTCGACTCATCATATCATAAACCGGAATCTCTTTCTCCAGCTGACCCTCATCCAGATAAATACTTACTGTCTTATCCAGCGCGGCAGCTGTAAACTTATCGATTCGCAGTGCCCGCATGAGAGGATGCCTGGAAATCTTTTCGATCAAATCTTTACGTCCTGCCAGTATTCCTGCCTGTGGTCCGCCCAGAAGTTTATCGCCACTGAAAGATACAATATCTGCGCCTTTCTTCAAAAGCTCCTGTACGGTCTTTTCAGGCTCGATTCCATAAAAGGCAATATCCACAAGGCTTCCGCTTCCAAGATCCACCAGAAGGGGAATTCCGCGGTTATGTGCTGTTTCTGCAAGTTCCGCAAGCTCTGCTTCATGGGTAAAACCGGTAATCTGATAGTTGCTGGTATGCACTTTCAGAAAAGCAGCTGTATTCTCTGTCACTGCATTTTCGTAATCCTCCAGATAAGTCCGGTTGGTAGTCCCCACTTCCACAAGCATCGTTCCACTCTGGCTGCATACATCCGGAATCCGGAACTTCCCTCCAATCTCCACAAGTTCTCCTCTGGAAACCACGGTTTCTCCTCCAGATGCCAGCGCCGTCAGCATGATCAACACTGCTGCCGCGTTATTATTCACTGCAATGGCAGCCTCAGCCCCAGTCAGCTTACAGAGATTTTCAGCAAAATGATCATATCTGCTTCCTCTCTTCCCATTTTCCAGATTCATTTCCAGATTAGTATATCCGGTCATCAAAGGTATAAGCTCAGACACAAGTCTGTCCCCAAGGGGCGCTCTTCCGAGATTTGTGTGAAGGATCACACCGGTAGCATTGATCACCCGCTGTATCTGCCTCTGGCTTCTGCACGCAAGCAGTCTCTTCATTTCCTGCAAAATGTACTCTGTATAATCTAATGTTGTCTCAGACAAAGCCTTCAAATCAGACAGCTTTACTGGTAAGCCATCCTTCTGGTCTGATAGTCCAGATATATCCAGGAACACAGCTGGCTTTTCTTCCGCCAAAATCTGCTGACGCATGGCATCCCGCAGCTGCTCTTCCACCTTTCTGGCAGCTTCCAGTACTGCACGATACCCATACTGTTCCGTCAGTTCTTTCGTCAGTTCCATTCCCATGATCCTGTCAATTTTTGGCAGTCTGCGAAACAATTCCTTTCTCTTGTTCAGAAAGCTTTTCTCTTCTTTATGGGCTTTCGAAGCATGCAGCTTCCGGTCACCTTTATCCATTATTTTTCTGTGCCTCAATCTGCTCCGCCAGATCATTCAGATACACCCAGCGATCCATTTTCTCTTCCAGCTGCTTCTCCGCCGCCTCTTTATCTGCCATAATCTCACGAAGCTTCACGGAATTGGTGGCATTTGCCATCATATCATTCTCCAGCCTGGCAATTTTCTCTTCAAGTCTGGCTATATCCTCATCAATAACAGCATATTCCCGTTCTTCTTTATAAGTAAATTTCAGTTTTTCAGACTTCTGACCCTGCTTCCAGTCTTTTCTGGTAGGTTTTTTCCCTTCATCCTCTGTACTGTTATTTCCGGAAGCTGCTTTATCCGACAAACTGCTGCCGGCCCCGGCACCAATTTCACTGCTTCCAACCCCATATTTCCGCGCTTTCGCCTCCGCATAATCTGTATAACCACCCTCATACTGGGTCAGTTTTCCATTCCCTTCAAAGGCAAAAATGCGATCCACCACGTCATCCAGGAAATAACGGTCGTGAGATACCGTGATCACAATTCCGGAAAATGTAGAAAGATAATCTTCGAGAATTGTCAGTGTAGGAATGTCCAAATCATTACTTGGCTCATCCAGAAGAAGTACATTTGGCGCCTCCATCAGTACCTTCAGGAGATACAGACGTCTCTTCTCTCCTCCTGACAGCTTGGCTACCGGTGTATACTGCATTGCAGAATCAAAAAGAAAACGCTCCAGCATCATAGATGCACTGATCTTTCCATCACGGGTAGGAATAAACTCTGCCACATCACGGATATAATCAATCACACGCTGGTTTCCATCCATGTCCGGTACCTCCTGGGCGAAGTAACCGATCTTGATCGTCTCCCCGATCTCCACAGTACCGGAATCCGGTTCCACCATTCCGTCAATAATACGGATCAAAGTAGATTTTCCGCATCCATTTGGTCCGATAATTCCAAGTCTCTGGTTTCTCAGCACAATATAGTCAAAATCATCCAGAATCACCTTATCGCCATAGCTTTTGGAAATGTGATGAAGCTCTACTGTCTTTTTCCCCATTCTGGTCTCCACAGAGTCCATCTGCACATCTGTCTCCTGAACAGGCGCCTTGCCATTTTTTAACGCTTCCAGACGCTCCAGACGGGCGCACTGCTTGGTGCTTCTTGCACGGCAGCCACGCTTCGCCCATTCCAGCTCCATACGGAGAATGCTCTGTCTCTTCCTCTCGGAAGCCAGTTCCATCTCTTCTCTTTGTGCTTTTAATTCCAGAAATCCTGAATAATTGGCATCATAGGAATATACTTTTCCATGACTGATTTCCAGAATTTTATTGGTAACTTTGTCAAGGAAATAACGGTCATGCGTAACCATGATCACAACGCCTTTAAACCGGTTCAGGTAATCCTCCAGCCAGGTTACCATCTCATTATCCAGATGGTTGGTAGGCTCATCCAGAATCAGCACATCAGAAGGGTTTACCAGAGTTCTGGCCAGAGCTACACGCTTCTTCTGTCCACCAGAAAGCTGCTCCACAGGGACATCATGTTCTGTAATCCCCAGCTTATTCAAAATATTTCTGGCCTCACTTTCCGTGCTCCAGTCCTTCTGCCATTTCCCATCAGCCACATAGTCCTGTACAATGGCACCCTTTGGAAAATCTGGCATCTGAGGCAGATAGGTGATACGAAGGCCATTCTGGGAAATCACCTGTCCCTCATCTGTCTCCTCTTCCCCTGCAATGATTTTCAGCAGAGTACTTTTTCCAGTTCCATTGATTCCAATGATTCCGATTTTATCCCCATCATGGATTCCATAGGAAATATCATCAAAAATCTTTTTATCTCCAAAAATCTTGCTTACATGTTCAATGTTCAGTACATTCATAAAAACCATAACTCCTTTTTCACTATCCACTGGCATTTATTTCAGTATTTTCCGCCTCTGTCAGTTTCTTTTTTTCTCAAAACCATGGATCCAGTCTGATTTCAGATAAAAAATCAAAAACAGAATGGAGCTTAATGACCAGGTCAGTGGATAAGCCCAGAATACAGTCTGGATCACCGGATGCAGCTTCACAGCGATGGTTATATAAGTCACACGGATCACGCACCAGCAGCCCAGCATAACGAACATGGGCACCGTAGCTCTTCCCGCTCCACGCATAAGTCCTGCAATGCAATGGGAAAAGGCAAGCAGAAAATAGAACAGAGTAATGATATGTGCCTCTTTCACTCCAAAAGCAATCACTTTCGGATCATTGTTAAAAGCGGCAATAAATACCGGGCTTGCAAAATACACAATAATTCCCACGATCTCTGCCATCGAAATACTGCAGAGAATACCAATACGGGCTCCTTTTTTTGCCCTGTCATATTTCTTTGCGCCCAGATTCTGACTGATAAATGTGGTCAGCCCCATAGAAAAACAGGTAATAGGCAGAAAACCAAATCCCTCAACCTTGGAATATGCCCCGCATCCAGCAACAGCCAGCTTGCCGAAGCTGTTGATATTAGACTGCACTACCACGTTTGCAATGGCGATCACGGAATTCTGGATGCCAGCAGGAAGACCGTTGGATACGATCTGTTTCAGCATATAGGAGTCCAGGCGAACATCCCTAAGGGAAACCGTATACTCCTCCGGGCTTTTTTTCATCAGACGGTACAGGCACAAAAATGCACTCATAAACTGGGAAATGATAGTGGCAAGAGCTGCGCCCTCCACACCCATTCCAAGTCCGCCTACAAAAACCATATCCAGAGCTACATTCAAAAGTGATGAAAAAATCAAGTAATACAATGGATGACGGCTGTCTCCCACTGCCTGCATAATGCCTACAAAATTGTTATAAAGAACCAGACCCAGGGATCCCATGGCATATACCTGGAAATACAGGGTGGATTTCGGCAAAATATCTGCCGGTGTTTTCATAAGGATCAGAATCTTCGGTGCAAGCACAACACCGCCAGCTGTAAGAAGTATACCGCACAGAATACCAAAAGCCACCGTGGTATGAATCGCCCTGTGAAGCTCCTTCTTCTGCCTTGCGCCAAAATATCTCGCTATGATAACGCCTGCTCCCATAGCAAGACCCTGAAAAAATCCTACCAGCAGAAATGTAAGACTGCCGGATGAACTTACCGCAGCCAGTGCATCACTTCCCAGAAAGTTTCCCACGATCAGAGAATCTGCTGTATTGTACAGCTGCTGGAACAGGTTTCCCAGAAAAAGCGGGAACGCAAATCCCATCAGTTTCTTCCAGATAGACCCCTCTGTCAGCAGATTTTTGTTTTGTGAATTATTCATCTTTTTCCCCTCCATCAATCCTTTTTATCGTAACATACCGCACCTGCTTTTTCAATCGTAAGTTGCGATATGCTGTCCACTCCCCCCTGCAAGCGTGTTTCTCTTCGCTCCATTCATAGCAACACGTTTCGCGTTACACAAAACTCATGCATCCGCAAGATTTCACGCTCAGATTCTCGTTTTTCTGTGAACTTTGTTCGCAAAAACACCTCGCGGAACATTACCAGTGAACAGTAATGTTGCGGAACGGGTTTTAACAAATCCAATTGCAAACGTCCATATTTCGTGTATAATAAGACATATCATTATAATTATTTTTTCATACTTTTCGTAAATTTAAGGAGGACATATATTTGAAAAATCTGGAAACCATTTGGAGCAAAGCGGCTGCCCGGGGACAGACTCTGAAAGAATATCCTCGTCCAGGTATGGTACGCCGTCACTGGATCAATCTGAACGGGATGTGGGACTACCTGATCACTGACAGCCGCATTCTTCCATGGCAATTTTATAAAAGCGAATATTTCCCCTTTGACGGACAGATTTTGGTGCCCTTTTCACCGGAAGCACCTCTTTCCCAGGTAAAGCGCCAGCTTTTGCCTGATGAAACCTTATGGTATTCCCGTACCATCCAGTTGCCAGAGAACTGCCTGAATACAGAAAGTCAGCGGCTTCTTCTGCATTTTGGAGCTGTAGATCAGATCTGCAGTGTGTACATTAACAGAAAGTTCGTCACCTATCACAAGGGCGGCTACCTTCCATTTACCACAGATATTACAGACTTTATTACAGAAGATCTCACAGTCTCTATCCTAATAAGTGTCCATGACTTCAGTGACACCTCCTATCATGCCAGAGGCAAACAGCAGCTGAAACGCGGCGGTATGTTCTATACTGCCCAGAGCGGGATATGGCAGACTGTATGGATGGAGATCGTACCGAACAAATACATAAGAGATGTGCGTGTTACCCCGGATTGGGACAATAGTCTGGTCCGGATGCGAATCCGCGTATCCTCCGCATCCTCGGCCGAAAATGCATCTCCCGCCCATATAAGTCCCACGGCAGCGGATCAGACAGATTCTCAGGGAACTGTTTTGGCTTTTTCACCTGACAGGCAGAATTCATCCAATGTGATCTGTAAAGTTTATCCTCCTGTTTTTCTCGAAGCAGACGGACTTAACGATACATTATGCCAGGATGAAATAACTACCGCCGCAATCCGTCCCGGAAAAGGAGCCACCCTCTCCATCCCGGAAAATATGCAGAAGTCCTGGACTCCCAAAGAGCCATGGCTTTACCCCTATTCCCTGGAATATGGCAAAGACCGGATTCTTGGATATTTCGCACTCCGCAAATGTGACGTACAGATAGCTGACGATAACTATCCACGCTTTTTCCTGAACAATCAGCCATATTTTCAGAGCGGCGTGCTGGATCAAGGCTACTGGCCCGACGGGCTTTATACAGCACCTTCAGATGAAGCTCTCATCTACGATATTCGTGCAATGAAAGATCTTGGTTTTAATATGCTCCGCAAGCATGGCAAGATTGAAACAGACCGCTGGTATTTCCACTGTGACCGCATGGGAATGCTGGTATGGCAGGATATGCCTAACGGCGGTTCTTCCTACCATCACTGGTTTGTCACCTATCTGGCTACATTATTAAACTGGATGCGCATTCCGGTAAAAGACCTCCACGCCCGCCTGCTCTCCCGCACAGATGAATTCGGCCGCCAGGAATACATTGACGATATCCGGGATATGGTCAGGACACTGTATAATCATCCTTCCATTGTCACATGGGTACCATTTAACGAAGGATGGGGACAATTTTCCACAAAAAAAGTTACAGATTTTATTCACCGTCTGGATCCTTCCCGCCTGGTAGATTCTGCCAGTGGATGGTTTGATCAGGGCTGTGGTGATATTAACAGTCTCCATTATTATTTTCTTGGACTTCCAGTACCAGAATCAGACCGCGTACTTGCTTTATCGGAATTTGGAGGTTACTCTCTTCGCCTGCCAGAGCACAGTGCCTGTAAAAATATTTACGGATATAAGAAATTTACCACCAGCGAGGCGCTTACCGACAGCTTCTCCAGGTTGATGGAAAACACTATCGTACCTTCTGTGAAAAAAGGATACTCTGCAACTGTTTTCACGCAGCTTTCTGATATTGAAGAAGAAACCAACGGACTGATCACTTACGATCGTAAAAAGATTAAAATGAATCCGTTGATTGTACAGAAATGGAATACGAAGCTGAAGAAATCTTTACACAGCTAACTGTTAAACGCATATTTATCTGATGAAACAAAAAAAACAGAAGCCATGCAGTCTTTTTCCATATACTGCATAGCTTCTGTTTTGTTTTCTTAAGCGCCAGCTTCAGAATTTATTTCCAGCTGACATTCACGTTTCGCATTTAAATTAGTTATTACTGCTGATTGCATTTATAGCAATTAGTTTGCTGCTTCTTCGTCAGCTGCCGCATCGGTCTCAGCCTCTGCATTTTCCACATTGTCTTCTGTCTTGATCAGAGAAACGAAAAGTGTCTCAGCGATAGGCTGAATGTCGTCAGATTTCGGTCCGATCTGTACATTGTACATCATTCCCTCAGCATCCTCCAGGAAAGCGATTCCGTATGTACTTTCAGTCTCGAAGGAAACTGCATAGAGTCCGTTAATGCAAACCTTCTCAACATCTTCATACTCTGTAGCCAGCTCATCAGCCATGGAATACAGATCATACTCTGTTCCAACATCTGTAGCAGTCACTACCATGTTCACGCCTTCTTCAGAATCCGGATCCTGTGCCTGGAACATAACACCGTCTGCAGCATCTTCATCTGAAATTTCCAGAACGTCCCAGTTACTTGGTACATAGAGATCGAAGCCTGGCTCAAAAGATAACCATGTTCCTTCATATGCAGCTTCATCAAGCATGTCCATTGTTAATTCTGTAATCTCATCATCTGCAGCCTCAGTATCTTCTGCTGCATCTGCCTCTGCCCATACAGGAGCAGAAGATCCGGTTACCATTGCTGCGGCACACAACATAGCCATAACTTTTTTCCAGTTTTTCATTTTTCTACCTCACTTTTATCATATTTTGTGATATTATATAGAGGACCAAAAAAGCTTACAATACTTTCTAACGCCTCATCACCTTGAGATTACTATATCCGATTTATTTTGAAAAAACAATATACATGGGATGAAATGACACTTTCAGTGATATTTTGATGTTACTGTTCACAGCAACATTTTGATTTACTGCAGGTTTTCATTCTTTTGGAGGATTTCAGCATTGAACATTGCAATAATTGATGATGTGCAGCAGGATCTTGATGCACTTGCAGAAGCTGCCCGGGAACATTATGACCAAAGACAGATATCTATCCAATTACATACCTTCTCTTCACCTGAAGACTTCTGGAACAGCTATTCTCCCGGCAGTTATGACCTGATTTTTCTTGATATCTACATAAAGCAGGCCAATGGTATGGACTTGGCCGCCCAGCTTCGGGAAAAAGACGACTCCTGTGCTCTTATTTTTGTTACCAGCAGCGATGCTTTTGCGGTTGCCAGTTACGACGTGCAGGCAGCTTATTATCTTCTGAAGCCTCTTGATACAAACAAGCTCACAAAGGTATTGGACTCCATTCAGATCAAGCGTGCACAGGATACACGATATATAGAGGTGATCTGCGACCGTACCCTTCTACGTGTTCCTGTAAAAAGCATTTTATATGCAGACACCTTTCACAATGCTGTCCAGCTTCACACAGACGCAGGAGTTCTGCGCACATACCTGACTTTCCAGAAATTCGAGGAACTGATTCACGATCTCCCCTGTTTTCTCTCCTGCTACGCGGCTGTCTTGTGAATATGGACCGCATTTACAAAACACTGGAGGAGGGCTTTCTTCTGGACAACCAGGAAACCGTCCAGATCCGTAAACGGGGAGCTAACGCAATCAAGAAGGAATATCTGAATTATCTTTTCTCGTAATACAAAAGTCTGCACAACTGGTTGCGCAGACTTTTATATGTGGAAGAAAGACCCGGCAAAATTTCTCAGCCTGTCAGCCGGCTTTGTCCGAAAGCCGTAAATCCATATCTTCCAGTGGAATAAACACATTCGCCCGGAATACACCGTTTCTGGCAGAAAAGTCGGCATATCCACCATATTTCTCTGCTGTTTTGGAAACAGAAGCAATTCCAATTCCCTGCCCGCTGTGACTTGTGGAATAAAAAGCTGCCCCATTTCTCTGCACTTCTCCTGCATAGGTGTTTTCAATATTGATCAGAAGTTTTCCCATTTTTACTTTGCAGATGCAATTTACATAAGCCTCATCCGCGTTCTCTTCTTTTTGCACTGCTCTCACTGCATTTTCCATCAGATTACCAAAAATCCTGCAGATATCCAGATCAGAAATTTTCATTTTCTCTGGAACCTCTACTGAATATCTGTACTTTATACCTTTTTGCTCCAGCTGTGACGCATAGTAATGTAAGATTGCATCCACAGACATGTTCTTGCAATAGCATACTGGTGTCTGCATTTTTTCGGTGCTCTCCTGTGCGAACTGATGAAAATACGCTTTCAGTTCTTCATAATGTTCCTGTTCCAGCAGAATGGAAGCAGTACGGATATACTGTCTGAAGTCATGTCTTGTACGGCTTGCCTCTTCCAGTGCATCAGTTAACTTCTGATAATGCTCCTTTTGCATAAGCAGACGCAATTCCATCTGTCTGGACTGTTCTTCATAGATCAGCCGCATCCGATAGCCTTCTGTCAGTTCTCTCCAGAGAAACATTCCAAATATACCTGTCAAAATGATGCCGCCCCATTCCGGAAACCAGCCGCCAATAATCGGATCATACAAAGACCATATGCGGTCTGCTGCCAGAGATACTGCGTAAATTACGGTTCCTGCAAGAAGAGAAATGCCCTGCATCCCTTCCGTATAGAAAAACGCAGTTAAAACAAGACATACAGCGGTAAACCATTTCAGCACCTCAGTTGCCGCTGAAATACCATAAGAAAGAGCTGCGGTCTCCATTCCCCCGGCAAAAATCCCGGCAAGCGTAACCCCAAGACCTGCCACAGCTGTAGCAAGAACCCCCCATGCCATCCACTTATACTTTTGCCCGGTGATCTCATATTCCAGCAAAAGCATTGCCGGAAAAGCGAGAAAATAGAACAGCATTTCAACAGAGAACCAGGGCTGTACTCTTAGCGCCAGGTATGTATGCAGAAGGGGATAGCAGGTATACCCGAGCACACAAAGGCATACTCCTGCAAAAAGTACATTTTCCCTGCTTCTGGTTTTAAAAAATGCCCATACGGAAAACGCCAGAACCAGAATGATCAAGGTAAATACAGAGGAATTGATAAACACCGCAATTCCCCTTATGGTGTTTATTTTTAAAGGATTTCCAAAAACAGGTACACTCTGGATTCCCGGCGAAGCAGAGCTTTTATCTGTCACTGCAATCAGAATTTCTAATGAAGTATTGGCCTTGAAGGTAAACATTCTGTTCTGAGTCCGTTCCACATAATGATCCGGGTCCGGATTTCCCATCTGTCCGACCAGAACACCATCCACATACAAATTATATGCTGAAAAAATTTCCGGCAGATACAAACCATATGTATGCTGCTCAGCGGGAAGCATGATTTTTAACCGGTATGTACCACTCCCATACGGACTTCTCCCACTGTTTCCAAGTTCCATTCCACCATATTCCCCAATAGAAATATAACGAAAATAATATTTATCCAGATCATCCTCCGGCGTAAGAAGTGCATCCGGATAATATTCCCATTCTCTGGACAAATAATAGACAGGAAAGCTCTCATAGGAGCCATCTGCATACAAAAGTCCGTGTATGGCTTTTTCCTCTCTTGTCATATATTTGTTATTTGAACAATACAACACGTAAAAAAACATAAAGGATAGAATCATGGTTATGATTACAGTTCCCCACAGCAGCTTCCTTCCTTTTTTATTTGCTTTGTTCTCCTTCACCCCGTTCCCCCTTTCGGAGCTTTTTGCCGCGTCTCATTGGTATATTCCATAACAATATTAACAAAATTACAATTATTATAACAATTGAAGCCGTTTTTTTATGTTGACTGTTAAGATTCTCATCTGAATTCGTTTTCTGGTTTTTGACATCTTCCGAAAGAAGTTCCTCAACCTGTTCTGACAGCTTTTCTTCCCCTGAGTCCGCCGCATTTTCCAGACTGTCTCCTTCCGGATCATCCTCTTCTGTGTTTCCACCATTCTCTGTCTGATTTTGTGGTTGCTCTTCCACTGTATAATCTCCGGTTTTATCAATGGGAATCACCGCAGCGTTCTGTGCATCATTTACCGAACCTGTATAGGAGTTACCTTCTTCGTCTGTCAGCATAGTCTGAGAGTCACGGTTCGCATACGGAATCTCCACGGTAGCTCCTGGAATATCTGTAACAGCTTCTCCGTTTTTGGAAATTTTTACAGAAACATCACTTCCCACCCAGGAAATGTCTGTCTCAATCTGATCCTCCGCTTTTATATTCCAGTCTTTTACCACTTCCACAGGAACCCTTACCAGCACTCCGTCTCCTTCAAAAGGAATCAGCTTTACACCATTCTTCATAAGATCCAGCAGCCTGTTTCCTACAAGGATGGCGGAAGTATCCGTTACCCGCTCCGTTTCATCGTCAATATCCGGAAGCTCTTTGCCATCCCTGTCTGCATAATTGCGCTTGTACCAGTGCTCATTAGAAATAAGCTCCCCACAATACACAAAAGTATATACCCCGGTACTTCCACCTGGATAGGTTACGTAAATTCCATATTCCCTGCCAGCTTTAAGAACACTTTTTTTCAGATACAGCCCCTTTCTGTCAAAATAGGAATTACTTTTGCCTATTTCTTTATCTTCATTATTTTCCAGCAGATATACCTGCAAATTGTCCAGCTGTTCATCTGTAAAACAGTCTAATATCATAGGAAAGAACAGAACATCCACGCCAACCACACAGCACGTCTGTACTTCCGGCTGATCCGGGCGCTGAACAGTAATATAAGCAGTTGCCCCCGGAACAGTAAGCTCCTGATCCACCGTGCAGCCTTCTGGAGCTGCAAAAGTTCCCGTCACTTTATAAACGCCAGGAGCATTCACATCAACCTGACTGAAATCCCATACTGAATGCATGATAACAGCCGGATGGGCCGCAGTATCCTCATATTCTTCACAGGTGCTCCCAAAAATATAAAAAGTCTCCTCCAGCTCGGTCCGTACTTCTGCCAGACTCTGCCCCGCCCGCACCGCATATACCATGCAGCGCTGCAGGCTCTTTTCGTCAATCTCCTCGCAGGAACGGATAACAGTATCTTTTGATACTGTCCCGCCAATTGTTCCAGGCTGATAACTGAGTATCTCCAGGCTTCCATCTGACTGATAGCGGTATTTAAGATTTCTGGTTTTCCCTTCATTATAAACAACTGTCAGTGTATATATATTTTCAGCTATCATACTCTGGCAGGAAAGATACATCCCATCGGTATCCGCAAATCCATATCCTTCCTCGCTTACATTTACCCAGTCCTCTCCTTCTTTTTGAAGCCATATTTCCATCATATCTGGATTCTGCTCTGTGATCCATGGAAAATAGTAAATACCTGCTGAAATCATTCGGGAATACGCCTGAATCTCCGGCTGTCCCGGATTCTGTACAGAAATCCATGCTGTCCATTCCGGAAGACCGACATTGCTTGTATATCCTTCCGGAAGTCTCACTGTCCCTGTAATCTTATAGGCTCCCACAGTCTGAATATCAATTCCGGAATAGTCCCAGATTGCATCCAGATAAAGCTCTTCCCCATCTTCTGTATATGCAATGCAGCTCATGCTATCATAAATTTCCTGCAGTTTCTGCAGGCTTCCGCCTTTCAAAACTGCTCCGGCAGGTATGTAGAAAATTCTGGAAAAATCCCTTATTACATTTTCTGCTGCCCTTACTTCCTGCACGCTTTTCCAGGCAAATATGCAAAGCAAAAAGAAAAAAACACTTATCAGACCTTTTAACCTTTTTTTCATTGATTTTCTCCCTTGTCCCAAGCATATAAGATTTTATCGTATAATACAAGAAACCTGTGGCGAACCGCAGGTTTCCGTGAAAAATGGGTGTTACTGTCCACTCCGTGACCAGCAACACACTTTGCACTGTACCGTAATATGTTTTACATGAATGTCTTACTATCAGAAACAAAACTCCCTGAAAAAATCACATTCTGCATCATTGCACTGGGCAGCATCAATTGTTTTTACATCACAGTGGAACACGTGACCAAGTTTATTAACCTTATCTCCAAACACACGATATACAAAGGGCACATTATTCTCCATCAGTTTCTGGACTAATGCAGGTGCCTGTGCTTTCTGATGATCTGCCACGGAAGTCATGCAAAATACAGGAGGATAAACATCTGTAATGCCGTTCAGTACATCAATGCTCTCCAGTTCTTCCTCTGTACCGCCTTCCGGAAGAAGTTCCTTCATGATCAGCATAGTCATATTGTCTGCCCCTTCCCTTGGGATCCTGTACACACCGCAATTTAAAGCAATTGCAGTAAGGGCAAAGCCCTCTGGTACAGCAAAATCATATTTGGCAGCATATGCCGGATTCGTACAGATTGCTGCATAAAGTCCCAGAAGATGAGCTCCTGCAGAATCTCCTACTGCAAAAATACGTTCTGTATCAAAATGGAATCTTCCTGCACGCTTCATCACCCACTTGCATACCAGATTTACATCCTCTAACTGTGCTGGAAATTTGCTCTCAGGAGCCAGACGATATGTAAAGTTTACAACAGCAAATCCTCGCTGTGCAAGACTCATACAATAGTACTGGTATCTTTCTTTATCTCCATACATCCAGGCTCCTCCATGAACGCTGATAATGATCGGAAGGTCTTCTCCCTGTGCCTGCTTCGGCCTGTATACGTCCAGCCTCTGCATCTCCCTGTCATCATGTCCATATACAATATTATCCCAACGTTCGATGTCTTCCGGGGTATTCATAAGAGCATCGCGCTCATCATCTGCCTTTTTAAATTCTGATCTGATCTTATCGCTTAATTCAGACATTGTAGTTCCTCCAGGTAATGTATTTTTCTGTGAATATTATAAATGAATTATATAGAAAAAACAACAGGAAAGAATCCTGCTTGCTGCATAAAAAAAGAACACCCAATCAACTCAGGTGTTCTTAAAAGATTCGCTATTAGTCTTCAACTTTAACGATCTCTTTTTTGTTATAGCTTCCGCAAGCCTTGCAAACTCTGTGTGGCATCATAAGTGCGCCGCATTTGCTGCATTTTACAAGGTTCGGAGCGCTCATTTTCCAGTTTGCTCTTCTCTTATCGCGTCTTGCTTTGGAAGATTTATTCTTTGGGCAGATGGACATTTCGGTTACACCTCCTTAAATTTACTGAATATATCACTGATAGCTGCCATACGGGGATCCTTAGGCTCCTCGACACATCCGCAGGGACCATCATTCAGATTCTTCCCGCATCTGCTGCAAATCCCTTTGCAGTCTTCTTTACATAAGACTTTCAAAGGCCAGCTCATCAGTACCTCAAGATAGACCAAACGGTCCACATCCAGGTCATAGCCGGTGAGATAGCTGCTCTCATCCAGATCATTCACACGTTCTTCATCCGTAAGCTTCATGTCAAGTTTCCTCTTGAATTCAAAAGGAATCCTGGTCCTAACCTCTTCCAGACATCTGTCACATGGAATTCCAACAGTCACAAGACCGCTTCCCTCCAGTTCCAGAACTCTGTCGCCGGTATTCGTAATCGTAAGCTCTACAGGTTCCTTCGCTAGTACTGGAAAGGTTCCCTGCTGGAAGGTGATGGTATCCATCTCAAAAGCAACACTGTAGTGCTGACTCTTACCTTCGCTGGATGAAATGTCTGATAAATGTATCTGCATAATCGTCTCCCTATTCACACTTAATCAATTATACATACCCTGTCATTATTTGTCAACTTGAATTTTCCCTTATATACAATAATTTTTCAAAAAAATTACAAAAGCTGGCGAAATTTCAAGTGGAATATTAAATCAATTTCCTGTTGCATATAAAATCCTGCCAGAGTGTATGATTCTCTGACAGGATTTATGCATTTTTATAAAGTAATACAGTATTACCGCAAAGCAGCCTGCCTCTCAGCAACTGACTTTGCCATGTACTGCTGATCACACTGCAGCTAATTATTTTACAAGTGCTACCGTATCACGGCAGATTGCAAGCTCCTCGTTAGTCGGGATAACTGCAACCTTTACCTTGGAATCAGCACCGGAAATAACAACTTCCTCGCCCATAGCCTCATTAGCCTTAGCATCAATTGTAACACCAAGGAATCCAAGATAAGAGCAGACTTTCTCACGAATCATGCCAACATTCTCACCGATACCAGCTGTAAACACGATTGCATCAACACCGTTCATAGCAGCTACATATCCACCTACATATTTCGCAATGCCATAGCAGAGAACTTCGATTGCATTCTTAGCATCCTCGTTGCCCTCAGCGGCTGCGGCTCTAAGGTCACGCATATCACTGGAAACACCGGACATACCCTGAAGACCGGATTTCTTATTGAGAACATTCATAACACCTGCAAGATCCAGGTTCTCTTTCTTTGCAATGTACTCAACGATAGCCGGATCAATGCTTCCGGAACGTGTACCCATTACAACGCCTTCAAGAGGAGTAAGACCCATTGTAGTATCTACACATTTGCCATTCTGAACAGCGCTGATGGAGGAACCGTTTCCAAGGTGGCAAACAATAACTTTAGAGTTGTCTTTGTCAAGGCCAAGGAAATCAACAGCACGTTTGGATACGAAGCTGTGGGAGGTTCCATGGAAACCATATCTTCTTACCTTGTAGTTCTTGTAGTACTCAATTGGAAGTCCGTACAGATATGCTTTTGCAGGCATTGTCTGATGGAAAGCGGTATCAAACACACCTACCTGAGGTACATTTGGCATAAGCTCGGAGCATACACGGATACCGATCAGGTTAGCCGGATTGTGAAGTGGTGCAAGGTCATTGCACTCTTCTACAGCTTTGATCATCTCATCTGTAATGATTGCAGAAGAAGCAAATTTCTCGCCGCCATGTACGATACGATGACCAATTGCATTAACCTCTGCAAGACTCTTGATCGCACCTGTTTTCTCATTGGTAAGAGCTTCCAGAACCATCTGGATTGCTTCTTTATGAGTCGGCATGGAAGCTTCTGTGATCTCTTTGTCGTTTCCGGCTTTCTGATATACCAGTCTTCCGTCAATTCCGATTCTCTCGCAAAGTCCCTTCGCAAGAACTGCCTCTGTGTCAGAATCGATCAGCTGGTATTTTAAAGAAGAACTACCGCAGTTAATTACCAATACATTCATTTTTTTACTCTCCTGTTTACATGATTATGTATTACCTGATGCCGGACATTTTATTCCTGGCATCTCTTCAAGGGCATGTGCCCTTAATCACAATACGATTCAGCCTTTGGAAACTAATCTGAAATCAGTCCTGAGCCTGGCACTGTACGGATGTGATCGCTACAACACCAACGATATCGTCAGCGGAGCATCCACGGGACAGGTCATTTACAGGTTTTGCGATACCCTGAGTGATAGGTCCATAAGCTTCTGCTTTTGCAAGACGCTGAGCCAGCTTGTATCCGATGTTTCCTGCATCAAGGTCTGGGAAGATAAGAACGTTAGCCTTACCTGCAACCGGGCTTCCCGGAGCTTTAGAAGCACCTACGCTTGGAACGATAGCTGCATCCAGCTGGAACTCTCCGTCAAGTGCAAGGTCCGGATTCTGCTCTTTCGCAATCTTGGTAGCCTCAACAACTTTATCAACATCTGCATGTTTCGCACTTCCCTTTGTAGAATGGGAAAGCATAGCTACTACAGGCTCTTCCTGTACAAGAAGCTTGAAAGATTCAGCAGAAGAAGCTGCGATTGCTGCAAGTTCTTCTGGATTCGGGTTCTGGTTCAGACCGGAATCACCAAATACAAAGGCACCGTTAGCGCCATACTCGCAATCCGGAACGATGATCAGGAAGAAGGCGGAAACAAGTTTGGTACCTGGTTTTGTCTTCAGGATCTGAAGGCATGGTCTTAAAGTATCAGCTGTGGAATGGCAGGCTCCGGAAACCATACCGTCTGCATCGCCCATCTTAACCATCATAACACCATAATACAGATACTGGTTCAGAAGAATCTCCTTAGCCTGCTCTGGTGTCATACCTTTCTTCTGTCTTAACTCTACTAATTTGTCAATATATCCCTGAGTTTTCTCAGATGTTGCAGGATCTACGATCTGTGCACCGGAAATGTCGAAGCCGCCTTCAGCTGCGCTCTTCTTAACTGCTTCCTCATTACCTACAAGTACAAGCTTAGCAATTCCCTCTTTTAAAATTTTGTCTGCTGCTTCAAGAGTTCTCATGTCCTCTGTCTCTGGCAGTACGATTGTCTTAATGCTGGATTTTGCTCTTTCTTTGATTACATCAATAAATCCCATGATTAAATGGCTCCTTTCATTTGTTACAGTAATCCTCTGGGATCTGGCATAAATATCCATTTCCCATTCAGTAACTTAACCTCATTATACGCCACCCCGCCTTGTATTTCAAGCTTTTCAATGTTAGAATATGGAAGAACAACGTATTTTTTGAGGTGCAATTTTATGAAAACAGCCGGAATTATTGCAGAATATAATCCCTTCCATACAGGACATGAATATCAGATAAACTATATAAAAGAAAAACTAAGGACAGACTATGTAGTTATCGCCATGAGTGGTGATTTCGTACAAAGAGGAACCCCAGCTCTTTTTTCAAAATATGTACGTGCAGAAATGGCTCTTCGGAGCGGCGCAGACCTGGTTCTGGAACTGCCGGTTTCCATTTCTTCTGCCAGTGCAGAGTTATTTGCCAGAGGAGGCGTACAGCTTCTGGATGGACTTGGGGTTACAGATATACTTTGTTTCGGAAGTGAATGCGGTGATACGGATGCGCTTATGGAGCTGGCCAAAATCCTGGCAGAGGAGCCGGAAACTTTTCAGGCCGCCCTTCGCCGGAATCTGAAAAACGGAATGACTTTTCCAAAGGCCAGAAGCATGGCTCTCTCTGCAGTTTTTCCCGAATCAGAAAAATACCAGCAATTGCTCTCTTCCCCCAATAATATTCTGGGAATTGAATACTGTAAAGCTATTCTAAGGGAAAACAGCTCTATTTCACCGGTTTCCATTAAGCGGGAAGGAAATGATTATCACGAAAATACTCTGTCTGAAAATCACTTTCCTTCTGCTTCTGCTATTCGGAATGCCATTTTGGATTTCAACGCTCCACCCAAAGGGGACTGGTCCGATACCGAGCATTCCCACTGCTTTTTATCTGTAGCATCAGAAACCTCAATACAGAATTTTGCGTTTCTTTCTGATATGGCAAAAAAATTTTTACCAGCAAATTCCCTGGAACTATTTTTACAGGCAATTTCCAGAAATCATTATCTTCTGGAAAACGATCTGGATACGCTTTACCGCTACTGTCTTCTTCAGGAAAAAGAAGAAAGTCTGTGCACATATCTGGACATGTCTCACGCTCTTGCCAGAAGGATTCTCTCCTGCAGGGATCAGTATAAAACATTTTCCCAGTTTGCCGACCTCCTGAAAACCAAGGAGATCACACGCACCAGGATCCAGAGAGCACTGCTTCACATGCTTCTTCATATTCAGAGTGTGCCAGCGCAGATTCCCTACGCCCGGGTTCTGGGATTTCGAAAAAACAGTTCTGCACTTCTGAGCAAAATAAAAAGATGCAGCAGCATTCCTTTGCTTACCAGACTGCCGGATGCCGCTGAAGTGCTTGAAAACGCACCGCAAGCTATGGATTTACTAAATGAAACAACTTTCGCATCCAATCTTTTCGAAAGCATTCTGGCACAAAAAAACAGTGCTTCTTATATTCATGAATACAGAAAGCAGATTATTATTGTATAATATTCTCAACTGCATAAAAAGCCCCGGCTACTGCAATTCCGTGCAATAGCCAGGGCTCACTTTTATCCATTTCGTCTTACTCATTAGAAAGAAGGATACGGTCATTATCCAGTTTCTTTCCTGCTCCAACTTTAAACTTGTCAAGCAGCCCTTCCACAGTAAGACCTTTTTTCTCCTCTTCCTTGATATCCAGAACAATATCACCGGAATCCATCATCAGAATACGATTTCCAAGCTCCAGTGCAGACTGCATATTGTGGGTAATCATCAGACAGGTCAGTTGGTGCTCTTTCACGATCCTGCTGGTCAGGTTCAGCACCTTCTCGGCTGTTCCCGGATCAAGAGCTGCTGTATGCTCATCCAGAAGAAGCAGTTTCGGTGGATTCATAGTTGCCATCAAAAGAGTAAGTGCCTGTCTCTGGCCTCCTGAAAGAAGTCCCACTGGATGGTTCATGCGGTCTTCAAGGCCAATATCCAGAAGTGCAAGCTGTTCACGAAAACGCTGTTTATCACTTTTGGAAATACGGGAAAGCCAGCCTCCCTGACCTGCAGCAAGCGCAAGGTTCTCCAGAATCGTCATTCCAGGAGCAGTTCCCCTCATCGGATCCTGATACAGTCTTCCAATATTTTTTGCTCTGGCATGCTGTGGCAGAAATGTAATATCCTCTCCATCCAGAACAACAGATCCGGAATCTGTGAGAAAATCCCCACAGATGGCATTGAACATAGTAGATTTACCAGCTCCGTTGGAACCGATAATTGTTGCAAAATCGCCTTTTTCAAGATGCAGAGACAGATCTCTGATTGCCACTTTTTCATTTACTGTTCCCGGATTAAAGGTTTTGGAAATATGTGAAAGCTTTAACATGGATCAGATTCCTCCCTTCTTGTGCGTCATTCTTCTTTTCAGCTGCGGCCACTGTCGTTTCAGATAAGGGCCGGAAATTGCCAGAATAACAATCACAGAAGATACCAGTTTCAGCATAAACGCCGGCATATTAAATCTTAAAGCCACCGTATAAACCAGTCGGAAAACAAAAGAACCCAATACCATTCCCACAGCTCTTACAAAAATTCCGCCTTTTCCAAGAATTGTTCCTCCGATCAGAAGGGATGCAAGCGCAATGGTAACCATTCCCTGACCAATGTTAATGTCCACAGATTTCTGAGACTGGGAAAGAAGGCATCCGGACAGTGCTGTAAAAGAGTTTGCTATACAAAGTCCGATAATCGTTGTAAATACCGGGTTGATAGACGACGACTTCACCATATCTGCATTATTTCCTGTAGCACGGATCGCAAGGCCAAGTCGTGTCTTTAAAAATACCACCAGAAAAGCAACCACTGCTGCTACTGCGATCAGCGCAACAATTATATCTGTTCTTCCCTTCAGAGGGGTATCTGCCAGAACATCCTTCATCATGGAAAACACCGTATCTGTACGGTTCATGTTGATCAAGGAAGAGCCTCCCATCACTGCTATGTTAATCGAATACAAGCCTGTATTCACAATAATTCCCGCAAGCAGACTGTCTACTCCCATTTTTGTCTGCAAAAATCCGGTTACAAAACCAGAACAGATTCCGGCAAGCATTGCCGCTAGTATTGATAAAAAAGGATGTCCGCTGACCGCCACAGCGGCTCCTACAGCGGCTCCTAATGTAAAGCAGCCGTCTGTAGAAAGGTCGCAGACATTCAGCATGGAATAACTTAAAAACAATGCAAGGACAGTCAGGGAACAGATCAGTCCAAGTTTCAGGGCAGTTTCTCCTAAGGAGAGTGCAGTAGCCAGTGTCACAATCATTTCCTCCGGTTAATCGTTAATTTGCTTCCAGTTCGTTAAAGCTCTCTGCTGTAACGATCTCATTTACCTGTGTGCAGAGCGGCTCCATAGCAGCTTTGACAGTTTCAAAATCAAGGCCGAGAGCTTCGCATGTTTCTGTGTTTACAGTAGCAGTACCATTGTCAAAGGTTTCTACAGGAGTGGTTGCCGGATCAGCACCATTCAGAAGAATATCGGCAACCATATCTGCTGTTTTTGCTCCAAGATTTGCGTAATCAACACCATACCCTGCGAAAGCGCCATTTAACGCAAAGGAATCAGCTCCAGTGTAATGCGGAATTCCTGCATCAATAAATTTCTCATAAATGGAAAGCTCTGCTGTCATAATGGTATTATCAGTTGGGGTAAACACTGCGTCAACACCATCTGCAACCAGTGCATCTGCTGCAAGCTGAACTTCATCTGTAGTGGTTCCGGTACGCTCAACATATTCGATTCCGTTCTCATCCATGTAAGCTTTTGCTGCCTCGATGGCTGCTGTAGAGGAATCCTGTCCGATATCATATAAAAGTCCGATCTTCTTGGTATCCGGATTAACAGCTTCGATCAGTTTCATAATGGAAGCGGTATCCAGATAATCGCTTGTTCCGGTAAGGTTTGCGCCAGGTGCCTCCAGGGATTCTACAAGACCTGCACCAACCGGATCCGATACTGCGGAAAATACAACCGGCGTGTCGGTTCCTTCTGTGCTTGCCTGCATACGCATAGCTACCGGTGTTGCAACACCAACCATAAGGTCTACACCGTCTGCCTGGAAATCAGAAATAATCTGCTCCATAACATTGGCATCTGCATTACAGTTGTCATAGGAAATATCGAAGTTTACACCCTTCTCATCACCGATTTCTTTCAGGCGGCTTTCCAGATTGTCTACGATCTGGTTCAGAGATGCGTCATCTACATAATTGCAGATACCGATCTTGTAGTCCTCTGCAAGAACAGGTGTTGCCATCATCATAGTTGCCATTGTTGCTGCTGCGATTGCGATCATTCTTTTTTTCATAGTGTTTTCCTCTCTCTCTTAAAATTGGCGGGAGCATGTTTAAAAAGGCTTTCCGCATAATATGTGTCACACTTTACGGAAATGATTTTCAAACAGGCTCCAGAAGATAACTAAGCCGATCTTCTGCATCTTGTCTGCGAGAAAGAATGAGTGGTAAAATGGATATCAAAAAACCGTCTTCAAAAAACAACATTCCCTGTTGCTCTTTGAGACGGTAATAAAATCTTATTATCGCGGTGCCACTCAAATTGACAAATCGTCCACTTTCTCATGTACAAACATACACTCCTGATTGGTAACGGGTTCGGTTCCCGTCGGCGCCTACTCTCCTGAAATATAATTTCGGGCCGCCCTCGAAAGTCCATTCCATCAGCCGCTTCATACGAAGATCACACCATCCTCCGCTCTCTGGTAAGTCATTATTCAGTCCATTCATAATGACTAAATGTCACATCTGATTTACTACTCTTTCTCATCGGTTTAACTGGTTTATACTTTAGCACAGTGATGTAAGAATGTCAAGTGCAAATTCATCCAAAAAAGTTTCTGTTCACTCCGTGACCAGTAACCCAGAAAACTTAGTTTTTAAAGCTATGGATCGGAGCTGGAATTCTTCCGCCTCTTGCCACAAACGCATCACAGGAGAAATTATTTACCGGCATGATTGGTGCATAGCCAAGAAGACCACCGAATTCTACTGTCTCTCCTACTCCTTTTCCGATAACAGGGATCAGACGGACTGCGGTTGTCTTCTGGTTCACCATTCCAATTGCTGCTTCATCTGCAATAATGCCGGAAATGGTGGATGCCTTCGTATCACCTGGTACTGCGATCATATCCAGTCCCACAGAGCATACGCAAGTCATAGCCTCTAATTTCTCAATGGTAAGGGCACCTGCTGTTACCGCATCGATCATTCCCTGATCCTCGCTGACCGGAATAAATGCACCACTCAAGCCTCCAACTGCTGTGGAAGCCATTACACCACCTTTTTTTACCTGGTCATTTAACAGGGCAAGAGCTGCTGTAGTTCCAGGTGCACCGGCTCTTTCAAGACCGATTTCTTCCAGGATCTCAGCCACACTGTCACCGATTGCAGGAGTAGGCGCAAGGGAAAGATCCACAATTCCAAATGGAACGCCAAGCATCTTGGAAGCCTCCCTGGCAACCAGCTGACCTACACGGGTTACCTTAAATGCAGTTCGTTTGATCATCTCACAGAGAGTTTCGAAATCCTCTCCTCTTACTTTCTCCAGAGCGGTTTTTACAACACCTGGACCACTGACGCCAACATTAATAATACTGTCAGCTTCTGTAACGCCGTGGAAAGCACCTGCCATAAACGGGTTGTCATCCGGCGCATTGCAGAATACTACCAACTTGGCACAGCCAAGGGAATCCTGTTCTTTGGTTGCCTGAGCTGTTTCCAGAATAATCTCTCCCATAAGCTTCACGGCATCCATATTGATTCCAGTCTTTGTGGAACCAACATTCACAGAACTGCATACCCGCTCTGTACTGGCAAGCGCCTGCGGAATAGAACGGATCAGAAGCTCCTCTGCCGGTGTCATTCCCTTACTTACAAGAGCTGTATATCCACCAATAAAGTTCACTCCCACCTGCTTGGCAGCTTTGTCCAGGGTCCTGGCTATTGTTACAAAATCATCTGTAGTTTTGCATGCAGCACCCCCAATCAGACCGATTGGTGTAACAGAAATTCGTTTGTTTACAATTGGAATTCCGTACTGTGCTGATATTTTCTCACCAGTTGCCACCAGATCTTTGGCATATGTGGTAATTTTGTTATAAATTTTTTCGTTTAATTTCTCAAGATCGCTGTCAATACAATCCAGCAGGCTGATTCCAAGAGTAATGGTACGTACATCCAGATTCTCCTGCTCGATCATTTTGTTGGTCTCATTCACCTCAAATATATTAATCATAGCATTCGTATTCCTTTCTATGGATATATCACCTACAGGCGACATTTTTGTTAAATGAAAGTCCGATGGATGGGACTTTCATTTCAAATTCGATGCATTACGTTGAAAATATCCTCATGCTGACAATGGATCACTACGCCGATCTCATCCCCGAGAGCAGCCAGTTCTTTGGAAAGAGTTGCAATTTCCTTGTCTGAAGCACTGGTATCTGCTACCATCATCATGTTAAAATATCCCTGTACAATCGTCTGGGAGATATCCAGAATGTTAACCTGATTCTGGGCAAGATAAGTACATACCTTTGCAATAATACCAACGGTGTCATTTCCTACTACTGTGATAATTGTTTTTTTCATGATACTCCTCCTGTATTTGGGCCTGCAGCCCATATTTGACTGTCTTAGAGCGTGGCTGAAAAAGGCTTTCTGCAAGATGTGCGTCACAATTTGTGGGAGATTTTGTCTGGATGAGGGCGCCGTAGCGGGCTA
>NZ_JBCOMI010000019.1:0-87044 GCF_040924245.1 Ruminococcus sp. J1101004sp1_RTP21198st1_B9_RTP21198_201120
AAATCTCCCACAAATTGTGACGCACATCTTGCAGAAAGCCTTTTTCAAACACGCTCTGGAGCGTGTTTGAAAATGAGTAACAGCAAAGAAAAAAAGAATACGGAAGGCAGAATTAATAATAGGAATGACTGCTTCAAAAGAGCTGCGCTCCATGCCTGGAAGCTGATTTTTTGTCACCCATTTACAGATGAAATAATCACTCTGGAAGCTCCCCTTCCAGATGATTTCTGCCGCTTTTTGAATGCAAACGAGGAGGAAAAAACATGACAGAAACACAGCAAACCATAAATAATGTTATCGCAAAAATGATCGCATATTCCGATGGAAACAAGCATGATATTGCCCATTTTCTGAAGGTATATACATATGCCAGAATGATTGGCGAGATGGAAAATTTAACCGAAAGAAAGCAGGAAATTCTGGAAATCGCAGCCGTGATCCACGACATTGCCTGCCCTGTATGCCGCGTAAAATATGGTAATACAAATGGCTCCAACCAGGAAAAAGAAAGTCCTGAGCTGGTAGAAAATTTCCTCAAGGATGTGGAAATTGATGATGAAATGAAAGAGAGAATCAACTATCTGGTCAGCCATCACCACACCTATACAAACGTAGACGGAATGGATTACCGCATTCTTCTGGAAGCTGATTTTCTTGTAAATGCAGATGAAAGTGAAATGTCTGAGAATGCTGTTGAAACAGCCAGAGAGCGCGTATTTGAGACCAATACAGGTAAAAAATTACTCACAAGTATCTATAAATTGCCTGCCAGGTAAAGCAATAGAAGGCGTTGAAAAAGAAAAAAGAGTGGTTAATTTCTGCAATATTAAACCTGGAAATTCAATCTATGGAACCGCCTGTTTCCGGAAAATTGGGCTTGTAGTGAAGGATAAAAAAGGCTTTCACCTGTGACGGAGAAATTGATCAGTTATTTGAAGTGAAAGAAAATATGTTGAAATATTGGCGTGGCATTGGCTGCGCCTTTTTTGTGTAAATGATAGAAATATATAAATTTGTTTTCAAAAATGGTATTGACAAAATTATATTATATATCATATAGTATTGTTAATTAAATAATATTGATGAATTATATAATATGATTGGAGTGATCAGATGGTATTTAACACAGGAGCTGCACTTCTGGACGCTATTGTCCTGGCGGTTGTGTCCAAGGAGCCGGAAGGTACTTACGGATACAAGATCACCCAGGATGTACGCGGAGTTCTGGATATTTCAGAATCCACACTTTATCCAGTGCTGCGCCGCCTGCAGAAGGATGACTGCCTGGAAGTTTACGATCAGGCATATGCCGGACGAAATCGCAGATATTATAAACTGACGGAGAAAGGGCAGGCACAGCTGAATTTGTACAAGATCGAGTGGAAGAATTATTCCACCAAGATAGGCAGTATGTTTGAGGACGTTGGCAGAAATGCGGACAGCGGCCACATGAGGGAGGAGAATTAACAGGTATGGACAGAGCGCAGTTTATGAAACAGCTAGAGAGGCTGCTGTCTGATATTTCGGAAGCAGAAAAGCAGGAGGCGCTGGCTTACTACAACAGTTATTTTGATGAAGCCGGTCCTGAGAATGAGGCTTCCGTGATCAGAGAGCTTGGAAGCCCCGGAAAAGTGGCTGCCATAATAAAGGCAGACCTTGACGAAAGCAATGAAGAATATGCACAGTATACAGAGAATGGATATGAGGACTTGAGGGAAAACAAGGCTTCTTATATGCCGGAGATTCGCCAAAGAGATGGGAAACATGCAGGAAAAACAGATCGTATCCACAGGGGATATCGCCCGAAAGAGAAGGGAAGCAACAGCAGGTTTATCCTGATCCTAATTGCCCTGGTATTTCTTTCCCCATTTATCATTACAGCAGCTAGTGGCGTATTCAGTATTTTACTGGTGGTGATCTTGTTTCCGTTTTTGGCGATTTTTGTATCCGGAGTTGTGGCGTTCGCATTTATCGTAGCAGCTTGCGCCTGCATTAGTGTGGGTGTTGGAATTTTGGTTACCAATACAGCTGTGGGACTTCTGGTAATGGGAATCGGCTGTCTTTTGTTTGCATCAGGAATTCTGTTCTGCATTTTAACAGGATGGCTGGGCTCCACAATTTTCCCATGGATCCTTCGCAAGGTGACAGACTTTTTCCAGAAAATCGTGTATCGGAATAAGAAGGAGGAGCAGGCATGAAAAAAGGAACAAAGGGAATGCTGATTGCAGCAGGTGCTTTCGCAGTGGCAGGAATTGGTTTCTGTATCGGTGGAATTTCTGTAGCAGCAGTGGAAACAGGCGGAAATGTGTTTGATCAGGCTGGACAGCTGCTTCAGGATAATGATTATCCGCTGGCTGGTCTGATCCATTTGGGAAACGCCCAATATCATTCTTCTGACATAGATTGGGATGCTTTAGATGGAAATACTGTGGATATGGATTTTGCCAGTGATCTGGAAATCAGTTTGAAGTATGATGAGCTCCTTATCCAGGAATACGATGGTGACAAGATTCGGGTAAATGTGGCAAATGATGCGAAGAACGATGTAGTGGTTAAGGAAACTTCCGGGAAAATCACGATTACAGATACCCGCAGTGGAAATGTAAAAAAGAAGAAACAGATAAAAGTCATTGTTCCTTCCGGGAAAGACTTTGATACGGTAAGCCTGGGTGTTGACATGGGTACTATTGATCTGGAGTGCGATTTAAAAGTACAGGAGCTTTCGGTGGAAGTTGGCGCTGGAGAATTTAGCGGTTATGGAAATATCACAGCAGCGTATTGTGATCTTCAGGTTGGCGCCGGAACCATCGACATTGATCAGCTTGATATTCAGAAACTGAATGCGGACTGCGGTGCTGGTGAAATTGACATGGTAGTAACTGGAAAAGAGAAGGACTATAATTACGATCTTTCCTGTGGTATGGGTGAGATTAATTTGGAGGATTCTGAGTACAGTGGAATTGGCATTGAGAAAAACATTTCCAATGAAGGTGCCAGAAAAGATATGGTGCTGGAATGCGGAATGGGCGAGATTGATGTGGAGTTTACTGGGGAAAGCTAAATCTTGCAGAAAGCTCTTTTCAGACACGCTCTGGTGTAAAGTTATGTAATGGATAAAAAATAAGACAGAAATGTCAGATCGGAGGAATTAATTATGAGCAATAAGCGTTTATACAAATCAACCGTAAATTGTATGCTGTGCGGTGTGTGCGGAGGAATTGCCGAGTATTTCGATATTGACCCAACCCTGGTCCGCCTGGCCTGGGTAATCCTGACCTGCTTCGGCGGCGCAGGAATCTGGGCATATATTATTGCAGCGATTATTATTCCGAAAGCATAAGAAGAATTGCACAAGATCCACTGCCTGCGAAAACTTAGCTGCGGGGGGCCGAGCTGCTTAGTTGTAGTTGACAGTCAGCTTGGCAGAATATTGCGACGGTTCGCGTGGAATATGCCATGTCAAATTGCATCCACTTTGAATAAATGTATTATATTTTGTCCATACTCCCTATATACATCCAAACACTGTAAAAAGGAGCATAGACATATGAACAAAGACAAAGAAGTAGAAGCTTACAAATCCGGAAATCTTACCCCTGAAGAACAGACAAAATATGAAATTGCTCAGGAACTTGGCATTCTGGATAAAGTCTTAGAAGGGGGCTGGAAAAGCCTCTCCGCCAAAGAAACGGGCCGGATCGGTGGCATAATGGCGCGAAAGAAACCGAAAAAATAATAGTATATTATTTGCCCCTGCAACTTGCCATCAGGCTAGAGCGTGTTTGAAAAAGGCTCTAGGAGGGGCGGGAAAATGGGGGACGCGTAAGCGTCTCCTTTTCAGAAAAAAATGGAGGAAAATTATGCGTATCCTGATAGCAGAAGACGAGGTAGAAATTGCCCGGGCACTGAAGGTTTTGCTGGAAAAAAACAAGTCCTGCAGGACAGTTTAAGAGAAAATATTCAAACTGTCATTTTAAAATATATAAAAATTGGATATTTATAACGGTACAGTATTCCTGTATGCTTTCAGACAAATAAAAGGCAGTTGAAGAAATGGAGATCTGTTAAAACAGTGCCACACAATTTTTCTGCACAATACATACAGGAGGAAATCAAAATGAGCCAGGAAAGATATGCATTAAATAAACAGCTTGCACAGATGTTAAAAGGTGGAGTGATCATGGACGTTACCACTCCGGAACAGGCAAAAATCGCAGAGGAGGCAGGTGCCTGTGCGGTTATGGCGCTGGAGAGGATTCCGGCAGATATTCGTGCAGCAGGTGGTGTTTCCAGGATGAGCGACCCAAAAATGATCAAAGGAATCCAGGAGGCAGTCTCCATTCCGGTTATGGCGAAATGTCGTATCGGACATTTTGTAGAAGCGCAGATTCTGGAAGCAATTGAGATTGATTATATTGATGAGAGCGAGGTGCTTTCCCCGGCAGATGATGTTTACCATATTGACAAGCGTCAGTTTAAAGTGCCATTTGTATGCGGAGCCAAAGATTTAGGGGAAGCTTTAAGGCGAATCGCAGAAGGTGCTTCCATGATTCGTACAAAAGGCGAACCAGGAACCGGCGATGTGGTACAGGCGGTGCGCCACATGCGCATGATGAACAGCGAAATCGGGAAAGTGGTTTCCATGCGTGAGGATGAGCTTTTTGAAGAAGCAAAGAACCTGCGTGTGCCATATGAGCTGGTTGAGTATGTACACAAAAACGGAAGACTTCCAGTGGTAAACTTTGCAGCAGGCGGTGTTGCGACTCCTGCAGATGCGGCCCTTATGATGCAGCTTGGCGCAGAAGGTGTGTTTGTGGGCTCTGGTATTTTCAAATCCGGTGATCCGAAGAAGCGTGCAGCAGCTATTGTAAAAGCGGTCACCAACTATCAGGATTCCAAAACGCTTGCAGAGCTTTCCGAAGACCTTGGTGAAGCTATGGTCGGAATCAATGAGCAGGAAATCCAGCTTCTGATGGCAGAGAGGGGCAAATAAGATGAAAATCGGAATCCTTGCTGTGCAGGGAGCTTTTGCAGAACATAAGAGCAAACTGGAAAAACTGGGTGCTCGGTGCGTGGAGTTGCGGAAAAAAGAAGACCTGGATGGAGGTTTTGACGGACTGGTTTTGCCAGGCGGTGAGAGTACGGTACAGGGAAAACTCCTTCGGGAGCTGGAAATGTTTGAGCCTTTGAAAGAGAAAATCCAGGCTGGAATGCCAGTGCTTGCCACTTGTGCGGGGGTGATCCTTCTGGCTGACCACCTCTCTAATGACGGGCATGTGTATTTCGGAACCATGCCTGTGACAGTAAAAAGAAATGCCTACGGCAGACAGCTTGGCAGTTTTCACACCATCAGGGAAATGAAAGGAATCGGTCAGGTTCCCATGACATTCATTCGTGCCCCTTATATTGAAAAATGTGGGGAAGGCGCAGAAGTACTGGCTGAGGTGGATGGAAACATTGTAGCTGTAAAGTATAAAAAGCAGTATGGACTGGCATTTCATCCGGAACTGGATGAGGATGACAGGATACATGAGGCGTTTCTGAATAGTGTAAAGAAATATGCAAAGAAAAATTCCCCAAATACCTGGCTATAGAATGAACCTATAACCAGATATTATTTTTACATATTAGACAGATAATCCCCAGTATGTTACTATGCATTCATCAACAAAAACAAAGCAACAGCAAAGAAAAACATCAAAAACAATAACAAAACTAACATTAACAAAAAATGATGAAAAATAGTAAACATACGGAGGAAAGAAAAATGGCAGATATCAGAGATTCTAAAAACTGGGGATTTGAAACAAAACAGTTACACATTGGACAGGAGAAAGCAGATCCGGTAACAGATGCAAGAGCTGTTCCAATCTACGCTTCCACATCTTATGTGTTCCATAACTCACAGCATGCAGCTGACCGTTTCGGACTTCGCGATGCCGGAAATATTTATGGAAGACTTACCAACCCTACAGAGGATGTTTTCGAGCAGAGAATTGCTGCTCTTGAAGGTGGAGTTGCAGCACTTGCAGTTGCTTCCGGTGCAGCAGCTATCAATTATACATTCCAGGCACTTGCAAAAACAGGTGAGCACATTGTAGCTTCCAAGACCATCTACGGCGGAACATACAACCTTCTGGCACATACTTTTCCGCAGACCAGCGGTATCACCGCAACATTTGTAGACCCGGATGTAGAAGGCTCCTTCGAAGCGGCAATTCAGGAAAACACAAAAGCAATCTTTATTGAAACCCTTGGAAACCCGAACTCCAACCTGATTGATATTGAAGAAGTTGCAAAAATTGCGCACAAACATAACATTCCTCTTGTAGTTGATTCTACATTTGCAACTCCTTACCTGGTTCGCCCGATTGAGTATGGTGCAGATATCGTCGTTCATTCTGCCACCAAATTTATCGGCGGCCATGGAACTGCAATCGGCGGCGTAATCGTAGACAGCGGTAACTTTGACTGGAAGGCATCCGGCAAATTCCCGTGGATTTCTGAGCCGAACCCAAGCTATCATGGAATTTCCTTTGCAGAGGCAACCGCTCCGGCAGCATTTGTAACTTACATTCGTGCAATCATCCTTCGTGATACAGGAGCTACCCTTTCTCCATTCCATGCATTTATGTTCTTACAGGGACTGGAAACTCTTTCCTTAAGAGTGGAGCGTCACGTAAGCAACGCCCTGAAAATCGTAGATTACCTGTCTAAACATCCACAGGTAGAAGCTGTTCATCATCCATCACTGGAGAGTGAGCCAAGCCATTATCTTTATAAGAAATACCTTCCAAACGGTGGCGGTTCCATCTTTACATTTGAGATCAAGGGTGATGCACAGACCGCTCAGAAGTTTATTGATAACCTTGCAATCTTCTCACTGCTTGCAAACGTTGCAGATGTAAAATCTCTTGTGATCCATCCTGCAACAACTACACACAGCCAGTGCACAGAGGAAGAGCTTCTTGACCAGGGAATCAAACCAAACACAATCCGTCTTTCCATCGGTATTGAGAAAGTGGAAGACCTGATCGCGGCTCTGGACGCAGCATTCGAGGCAGTAAAATAATTAAAAAATAAATTCATTTTTGTAAAAGGTACTGTATCTCCTGAAATGGAAATATAGTACCTTTTTTACGGGCTGCAACAAACGAATTCGGGCAAAATATGCCGCAAAGTGGGACGTGCGGATTGCGGGATGATTTTTCAAACAGGCTCTGGCATCTACGGAATGGTTACAGATTATCATAAAAATGTTTGTATTATTTATTCTTCTGTTTATACTTTTTTAACATTTTATGTGCAGAATTGTCAAAAACGGTAGACAGAATTGTGCAAAGTATGGTAAAATATTGATGTATTAGGGGAAAAGGGAAGGCAGTGATTTTGTGTGATAGATATCTCTAATCTTGACAGCCATATATTTGATGCTCTGTCTCAGACTTCAGATAATATGTACATTTATATAGCAGACCTGGAACGCGATTTTTCCAGATGGTCTAAGCCAAGTGTGGATTACTTCAATCTGCCGGGAGAATTTATAGAGAATACGGCGAAGGAATGGGTACAGCATATCCATCCTGCAGACCAGCATATTTTTCTGGAGGATATCGGTCGTATTTTTGAGGGGAAAAGCAACCGGCATAATTGTGAATACCGGGCTTTAAATAAATATGGGAAATATGTATGGGTAAGGTGCCAGGGAATTGTGGAGCGGAATGCGGATGGAAGCCTTGGCCTTTTTGTTGGCACGATGATGAATCTTGGTGTGAATGCCAAGTTTGACCAGCCCACTGGTTTATATACGTTTCATGAGCTGAAGAAGCAGCTTCCGTCATTTATCAGTCATGGAATGGAAGGTGCGGTTCTTCTTTTTGATGTGGACAGACTTCAGAGAATCAATGATATTCTTGGGTATCTGGTAGGAGATGAGGTGCTGCAGCGTCTGGGACAGAAATGTCAGAGTATGGAGGGCGTTATTTCTTATCGAGGACCAGGAGGTAAATTCTATTGTATTACCACGGAGAAATCCGAGAGTGCGCTTGACCGGATTTACCGGGAAGTGCAGAGATTTTCGGAGGAAGTCCCCAGGGAGATGAATCTGGAGATCCAGTTGACAATTTCCTGCGGAGTGGCCTTTTTTCCACAGGATGCAGAGGATTTCGAGACTTTGCATGCAAATGTGGAATACGCCCTTGAGCAGGCGAAGAAAGTGGGACGTGGTAGCATTGCGCAGTTTTCCGGACAAATGCACAGAAAAACAGTGGAGAAATTCCGACTGCAGGAAGTTCTCCGTGAGTCTGTTGCCAATAATTGCAGAGGGTTTGCACTGGTATACCAGCCTCTGGTGAACGGAGAGACTCAGGAGGTTTATGGTGCTGAGACTCTGATGCGTTTTTATCTGCCGGATGGAACCCTGGTTTCCCCAATGGAATTTATTCCGATCCTGGAGGAAGACGGAACCATCAGACAGGTGGGAGAGTGGCTTTTGAATGAGGCACTTGCCCAGGCGGCCTTGTGGCGCATGGAGAATCCTGATTTTGTAATTTCCGTGAATGTTTCTTATATCCAGATACTTCAGGAAGGCTTCAGGGAAATGGTGACACGGATCGTGGAAAAATCCGGCACACCGGAGAAGCAGTTGATCCTGGAGCTTACAGAGAGCTGTAAGGTATCGGATCCCAACGGCCTTCGGGATGATTTTGAATATTTTAAAAATATGGGGATCAATATGGCACTGGATGATTTCGGCACGGAGTACTCATCCATTGCATTGCTTCGCAAGCTGAAACCACAGTGGATCAAGATCGATCATACTTTTGTCCGTTCCATTCAGGATGATGAGATGGATCAGGCGATTCTGGAATATATTATGAATCTGAGTAAGCAGACCAGAATAAAGGTTTGTGTGGAAGGTGTGGAGAATGAGGAAATCCTTTCCGTTGTCCAGACTTATAAGCCGGAATTGCTTCAGGGATACTATTATTCCAGACCCTGTTCGGCGGAGGAATTTTCAAAGAAATATTTCAATGGGAAACATAAGACAGGCAGCTACGGTTGTCTGAAAAAAAAAATTCTGATAAGCGCTTTTTTATACGCTCTAAGGGAAATACTAGTACATCGTTTTCGAAATAACTATACCACTCACTTGTCTGTGGATTCGAGTGTGCAGGTATAGTTATTTACGAAGCGATGTACTAGTCTTTCGTCTATTGCAAGTGACCCCGATACAGATCGGTATAGCTTTAAACTGGAATTTGATCATTACATTAAAGGGCAGACCTGCTATGGTTTAGATAAGCTAATCCTGAATAATAATTATGCAGACGCTACCAATATGAAAGAAGCTGTAGAGGACAGTTTTATGCTGCGCAATTATGGCACAGAAGATGGAAATGAAGCATTACAAAAAACAGAGTCAGGTGGTGTATAATAAGAAAAACGGAGTTGAAAAGCCATGGTTAATCCGTTATAATTTTCATATATAAATACATGAAAAAAGTGTTTTTTCAGAAAATTGTATGTTGCTGGTCATGGGGTGGACAGCAACGACTATATGAAGGGGGATTTTTCTATGACGAAAATGAAGAAGATTTGCATACCTGTTCTTGCAGCTGCAGCCCTTGCATTTTCAGTTCCCGGAACTACGCAGGAGGCAGAGGCTTCCTGTAATACTTACCGTGTGAATGTTGTTACTGGATATCTGGCTCTTCGGACAGATACATCCTATAATAGCGGTAATGAGATCGGAGAACTTTACAGTGGTGATCTGGTGGAGGTACTGGATTACACTGGCGCCACAGGTTACTGGTATGTATACTCTCCTAAGTATGACGATTTTGGATATGTGAATAATGATTATCTGGATTCTGTGACATCTTCCGTATCTTCCTATGATACAATGTGGACCGTAAGCGTTTCCACCGGATATCTGGCTCTTCGCAATGCACCGGAATATGATGCATCTAATGAAATCGGTGAGCTCTATTCAGGAGATACCGTCTGGGTTTCCGACAGCAGCAATTCTCAGTACTGGTATGTGTATTCCCCGAAACTGGACGGCTATGGATATGTGAACCAGGAGTACCTGTACAGAGAAGAGGGACTGGATACAGATTCCAGCTATTTTGGCGAAATAAGAACGGTCAGTGTTGCCAAGGGCTATCTGGCACTTCGCAATATGAAGGCATATGATGCTTCCAATGAAATCGGGGAATTATATTCCGGTGATACCGTACAGCTTCTGGATACAAGTGATTCCCAGTACTGGTATGTGTATTCCCCGAAATATGATACCAATGGATTTGTAAACAAAGATTATCTGGTGGGTGGAAATGCATATGCTACCTTGTATGTAAAAGTGCCTACCGGCTATCTGGCTCTTCGATCCGCTATGGGATATGATGCGGCAAATGAGATTGGTGAACTGAATACCGGTGATACTGTGGTAGTAATTGATTCCAGTTCAGATAAATACTGGTATGTATATTCTCCACGCCTTATGAAATACGGATATGCAGATTGTAATTATATATTCTGCAATTGATGAGCAGGAAAGAAAAACAGCCTCTGACTTTTTTACTGGGAAAGTCAGAGGCTGTTTTTGAAATAACTATAATTTTTATAACTGCACACTTGAATTCATATCCTACGCGATTGGTATAGTTGTTACTGTTTACTCCGTGACCAGTAACGTATAGTTATCTTTATAGAAATTTCATACTTTCTCTGATTGAACAAAAAAACCTGCAATGCTATACTAAAATTAAAACATATTTGAAAAACAGGAGTGTGATAAATTGCAGGATACCACAGAAAACTATATTCACCTTGAAAAGGTTTCCAAGATTTATGGAACAAAAGAAGTAAAAATAATCGCAGTAGATGAGATCAGCTTTAACATAGCAAAAGGCGAGTTTGCCGTGATCGTAGGTCCCAGTGGCGCTGGTAAGACTACGGTTCTGAATATTCTGGGAGGAATGGATACTGCCACCAGCGGTCAGATCTGGGTAGATGGAAGGAATATAGCGAAATACAATAACCGCCAGCTCACCAGCTACCGCAGGGACGATATTGGATTTGTTTTTCAGTTTTATAATCTGGTTCCCAATCTGACAGCTCTGGAAAACGTAGAACTGGCAGGACAGATCTGTAAGAACCCCATGGATCCGAAAACTGTTTTGGAAGAGGTGGGCCTGAAAGACAGACTTGGAAATTTTCCTGCCCAGTTATCAGGCGGTGAACAGCAGAGAGTTTCCATTGCAAGAGCTCTTGCCAAGAATCCGAAGATGCTCCTTTGTGATGAGCCTACAGGTGCGCTGGATTACCAGACTGGTAAGGCAATTCTCAAGCTTTTACAGGATATGTGCCGCCAGAAGGGGATGACAGTAGTGGTTATCACTCATAACTCTGCATTGACGCCTATGGCAGATCGCGTGATTAAAATAAAAAACGGCAAGGTGGCACAGATGACTTTGAATGCCCACCCAACCCCGGTAGAAGAAATTGAGTGGTAGGTGAGAGATGAAAGCATTAAGAAAAGAATTCTGGATGGAGATCCGGAAAAGCAAATCCAGGTTTATCTCCATTCTTCTGATCGTGGCTCTCGGAGTGGCCTTCTTTTCCGGTATTCAGGCTTCCTCGCCGGATATGCGCTATTCCGGAGATGCCTATTATGACGAAAGCAGCCTGATGGATATCAAGGTTGTGGGCACAATGGGCCTGACATCTGATGATGTTTCTTCTATAGAAAGTATAGATGGCATTGAGTCCGCAGAAGGTGCCTGGTCTACCGATGTGATGTGCGGGGAAGGCCAGAAGCAGAAGGTTCTTCACATTGAATCCATAAATGACGCAGTGAATAAACTGGATGTGCAGGAGGGACGCCTTCCGGAAAAAAGTGGAGAGATTTTTCTGGATAGCACATTTGCTTCTGCCAATGAATATAAGGTAGGAGATAAGGTTGCTTTGCGTGAAGATGGAGATTCTACCCTTCTTGTGACTGCAGAATATACGGTAGTGGGAACTGGAAGAAGCCCTCTTTATATTTCCTTTAACAGAGGAAATACAACCCTTGGAACTGGTGAAGTAAATGGATTTGGATATGTGCTCCCGGAAGATTTTGACCAGGAAATTTATACCCAGATTTATGTGACCGTTCATGGTGCAAAGGGCCTTACCAGTTATACAGACGGTTACGAGAATCTGATTGCCAAGATCAAAGGCCGTGTTGAAAACATAGCAGATGATCGCTGTCAGATCCGCCTTGCAGCTGTGAAGGCAGATGCACAGGAGGAAATCGATGATGCCCAGAAGAAGCTGGACGATGGGAAAAAAGAGGCAGATGAAAAGCTTGCTGACGCAAAAGAAGAACTGGATAAAGGTGAAAAGGATTTAGAAGACGGCAGGAACGAGTATGAAGATGGAAAATCCCAGTTAGAAGACGCAAAAACAGAGCTTGCCGATGGGAAAAAACAGCTGGAAGATGCGAAGACAGAGCTTGCTGATGGGAAAACCCAGTTAGAAGATGCGAAAGCGCAGCTTGCTGATGGAAAAAGTCAGCTGGAATCTGCCAAGAGTCAGCTTTCCTCCAGCAAAAGCCAGCTTGATACTGCCAGAAGCCAGCTGGATGATGGATGGAGTCAGGTAAATGCAGCAAAAGCCCAGCTTGCTGACGGACAGGCTCAGCTTGATTCTGCGCAGAAGCAGGTAACCAGTGGTCTGGCAGAATTAGAGGAAAATCAGAAGACTTTAGATGAAAATAAAGCGAAACTTGCAGATGGAAAAGCCCAGCTTGAGGTAGGCGAACAGCAGTTAGAAGCCGCAAAGCAGACTTTGACAACAAAGCAAAGTGAACTGGATCAGTCAAAAGCGGAAATTACTGCCGGACAGCAGCAGATCGAAAGTACCAGAACCCAGTTAAATGCCCAGAAGCAGCAGATTACAGATGGACTTTCCCAGGTATCAGTAGGAGAAGCCCAGCTTCAGGAGGGAATAAGTGCTTTGGAAAGCGCAAAAGCTCAGCTGACGGAGCTGCAGAGTCAGCTTGCTACAGTACGCGCAAGTTACAACGCAGCACTGGAAAATCCGGATGCTTCCCAGGAGGAAATAGATATTCTGGCAGCCCAGGTGTCTGCACTGGAAGAACAGGAGGTGGCAGTAACCCAGCAGATCCAGGCAAGTGAAGCGCAGATTGAGAGTCAGCGGCAGCAGCTTGCAGCGACCAGAAGTGAGTTGGAAAGCGGGCTTGCAGCAGTCGAGGATGGACTTTCCCAGCTTTCTCAGAAAGAAAGCGAGCTGAATGCGGGGCTGGAACAGATAACAGCAGGTCAGGCACAGATCGATGCCGGATGGATTCAGATTCAGGAACAGGAGAATACTCTTGCTGCTTCGAAAGCTGAGATAGAGGCAGGGGAACAGGAACTGGAAAAAGGTCAGAAGCAGTTAAAGGCAGCAAAGAAAAAACTGAGTAAAGCCCAGAAAGAAATTGATTCCAATGCAGAGACCCTGGCAGCAGGACAGGCGGAACTGGATGCCAATGTGGCAAAGTTAAATGACAGCGAAGCGCAGTATGCTTCCGGCCTGGAACAGTATCATTCCGGTGCCCGGCAAATCGCTGAAAATGAGGCAAAGCTTACTTCCGGTGAGCAAGAGATTGCAGAAAATGAGGCGAAACTTGCCGATGGTGAGAAAGAAATCGCAGACAATGAGAAGAAGCTTGCAGACGGTGAAAAAGAGATTACAGACAATGAGAAAAAGCTTCAGGATGCGGCTAAAGACTTGAAAAAAGGCGAGAAAGACCTTGCAGACGGAAAGAAAGAGTACGAAGACGCCCAAAAAGATGCTGAGGATGAGATTGCCGAGAATCAGCAGAAGCTGGATGATGCGAAAAAGGAGCTGGAAGATCTGGAAAAGCCGGAGTGGATGGTTACAGATAGGGAGGATCTTCCGGAATATACGGATTACGGTGATAATGCAGACCGTCTTCGAAACATCGGTCAGGTTTTCCCGGTCATCTTTTTCCTGGTAGCGGCATTGATCAGTCTTACCACTATGACTCGTATGGTGGAGGAGCAGCGAACCCAGATCGGTACCTTGAAGGCATTGGGATATAAGAAGTCTGCCATTGCAGCAAAATACATCTGTTATGCATTTTTTGCAACTCTTCTTGGCAGTGTGCTAGGAATGCTGATCGGAGAGAAAATTATTCCATACATTATTATAACTGCTTATGGAATTATGTATCACAATGTGGCAAATACCATTTCCATTGATTATCAGCCTGGCTTCGCACTGATCGCTTCCGCAGCCTCTGTTGTATGTACAGTTGGAGCGACTCTTTTTGCAAGTGGAAAGGAGCTGCAGGAGACACCGGCCTCTCTTATGCGCCCACCGGCTCCGAAAGAGGGCAAGCGGGTATTGCTGGAGCGGTTCACATTTATATGGAAGCATTTAAGCTTTTCCTGGAAGTCCACAATCCGAAATCTTTTCCGTTACAAGAAGCGTCTGATCATGACAGTCTTTGGAATTGCAGGAAGCATGGGACTGATGCTGGTTGGTTTTGGGCTTCAGGATTCCATTAGTGATATTGCCGCTATTCAGTACCGGGAGCTGCAGCATTATGACGGAATGGTGATTGAGGACAGCGATGCTACAGAGGAAGAACATGAAGAGCTGTTTGAATATATGAAGGAAAATGAGCAAATCGCCCATTGCAATCGGGTACAAATGACGAAGATCAGTGCTCCGAAAGGCAGCTCCAACATCAGTATTTATCTGTTTGTGCCAGAGAGCCTGAGTGAGTTTGCAAAGGATGTAACCTTAAAGAACCGTATTACCGGGGAAACATATGAGCTTACCGACGAAGGTGCTGCTATTTCCGAGAAAACGGCATCCCTGCTGGGATTAAAGGTGGGAGATATGATTCCCCTAAAAAAGGGAGATAAGGAATATAAGGTGAGGGTGGCTGTGATCACAGAGAATTATATGAGCCATTACCTTTATATGACGCCCAGGGTTTATGAGCAGACGTTCGGGGAAAAGCCGGAGTATGAGAACATTGTGTTTACTATGCAGGAAGACTGCAAGGATGATCTGGAAATGGCAGGAAGCCGGATCCTTGCTAATCCTGGTGCTCTCAGCATCAGTTATACCAGTAGTCTGGCATCACAGGTTGACCGTATGCTGAGCACTCTGGATGCGGTGATCCTGGTGCTGATCGTTTCCGCAGGAATGCTGGCTTTTGTGGTATTGTATAATCTGAATAATATCAATATAACAGAAAGACAGAGGGAACTGGCAACTTTGAAGGTGCTTGGCTTCTATGACGGAGAGGTCTCTCAGTATGTGCTTCGGGAAAACGTGATTCTGACAGTGCTTGGAATTATGTTTGGAGCAGTGTTTGGAATTCTCATTCACAGGTATGTGATTACTACGGTTGAGGTGGATGCAGTTATGTTTGGACGTAATATTAAGCCGTTGAGCTTTTTATACAGTGGAATTCTGACAAGCATATTTTCCATTGTGGTGAATGGGGTGATGCATTTTAAGCTGAAAACCATTGATATGGTAGAGTCCTTAAAGAGTGTGGAATAAAAAGTATTGAGAAAACATCGCTTTGGGGGAGACTTCCTGAGTGGTGTAATTGTGAAATTTTTAAATTAGCTTGACAAGCCGGAAGAATGCAATTATAGTTATATCCATAAAAGTGGCGGCTTTTTCCGGCTATTTACAAGGAGATCAGACCGCTGCAGCGAAAAGCGTTGAAGAAGAGGAGTAAGTAAATGCCCTCCCAGAGAGAAATGTCCAGGGATAACTGTGGTGGAAGACATTTCGAGATCCGCATTCACTGAAGGTAGCTTCTGAGCCGGGAAACTGAACAGGCAGTGATATCTGCAGTAAGTTTTCACGCAATTCCAGCGTTACAGGAAAGAGATATGTGTACAACAGAGCGAAGACTGTAAATGAATTCAGGGAAACAGTACTTTGCATTTTGCACATAATGAAGGTGGTACCGCGTTAATTTCGCCCTTCACACAATTGTGTGAGGGGCTCTTTTTTTAGGAGGAAAATTATGAGCAAAGAACTTGCAAAGACCTACGATCCAAAAGGAATCGAGGAACGTCTTTACCAGAAATGGATGGACAACGGATATTTTCATGCAAAAGTAAACCCGGATAAGAAACCATTTACCATTGTTATGCCGCCGCCAAACGTAACCGGACAGCTGCATATGGGACATGCACTTGATGAGACCATGCAGGACATTCTCATCCGTTTCAAGAGAATGCAGGGCTACGAAGCACTGTGGCAGCCGGGAACTGACCATGCAGCTATTGCTACAGAGGTTAAGGTTACTGAGAAACTGAAAAAAGAAGGCATCGACAAGGCAGAAATCGGTCGTGAGAAATTCCTGGAATATGCCTGGGAGTGGAAAGAAGAGTACGGCGGAAAAATTATCAACCAGCTGAAGAAGCTTGGTGCTTCTGCAGACTGGGAGCGAGAGCGTTTCACCATGGATGAGGGATGCTCCAAGGCTGTACAGGAAGTCTTCATCAAGTTATATGAAAAAGGCTACATCTACAAAGGTTCCCGTATCATCAACTGGTGTCCGGTATGCCAGACTTCCATTTCCGATGCAGAGGTTGAGCATGAGGATCAGGACGGATTTTTCTGGCACATCAATTACCCGGTTGTTGGAGAAGAAGGAAAATTCGTGGAAATTGCAACAACACGTCCGGAAACACTTCTTGGAGATACTGCAGTTGCAGTAAACCCGGATGATGACCGTTACAAAGACATTGTTGGCAAAATGCTGAAGCTTCCTCTCACAGACAGAGAGATCCCGGTTATTGCCGATGAGTATGTTGATAAAGAATTTGGTACCGGATGCGTAAAGATCACACCGGCACATGACCCTAACGACTTCGAGGTTGGAAAGAGACACAACCTTCCGGAAATAAACATCATGAATGATGATGCTACCATCAATGAGCTGGGTGGTAAATACGCCGGCATGGATCGTTACGAAGCAAGAAAAGCCATGGTAGAGGATCTGGACAAGCTTGGTCTTCTGGTAAAGGTTGTTCCGCACAATCACAGCGTTGGAACTCATGACCGCTGCCATGCAACCGTAGAGCCGATGATCAAGCCTCAGTGGTTTGTAAAGATGGATGAAATGGCAAAAGCTGCTATCAAGACTCTTGAGGATGGAGATCTGAAATTCGTCCCGGAGCGTTTTGACAAGACTTACCTTCACTGGCTGGAGAACATCCGTGACTGGTGTATTTCCCGTCAGCTGTGGTGGGGACACAGAATCCCGGCTTACTACTGCGATGAGTGCGGTGAGACTGTAGTTGCAAGAGAAATGCCGGAAAAATGTCCGAAATGCGGATGTACGCATCTTCATCAGGACGAGGATACACTGGATACCTGGTTCAGCTCTGCTCTGTGGCCATTCTCCACACTTGGCTGGCCGGATAAGACACCGGAACTGGAGTACTTCTATCCAACAGATGTGCTGGTAACCGGATATGACATTATTTTCTTCTGGGTTATCCGTATGGTATTCTCTGCTCTTGAGCAGACTGGCAAGACACCGTTCCATCATGTACTGATCCATGGTCTGGTAAGAGATTCCCAGGGCCGCAAGATGAGTAAATCCCTTGGAAATGGTATTGACCCGCTGGAAGTAATCGACAAGTACGGCGCAGATGCTCTTCGTCTTACTCTGATGACTGGTAATGCACCTGGAAACGATATGCGTTTCTACTGGGAGCGTGTAGAATCCAGCCGTAACTTTGCAAATAAGATCTGGAATGCTTCTCGTTTCGTTCTTATGAATCTGGAAGGAAAGGATGTAACGGAGCCGGAGATTGGTTCTCTTTGCGCTGAGGACAAATGGATCCTTTCCAGACTGAACAATGTGATCAAAGAAGTAACCGACAATATGGAAAAATATGAGCTGGGTATTGCGGTTCAGAAGATCTATGATTTCCTGTGGGATGAGCTTTGCGACTGGTACATTGAGATCGCCAAGGTTCGTCTGTGGAAGGCAGAAGAGGATCCAAAGGCGGCAAACGAGGCTCTCTGGACACTTCGCACAGCGCTGACCCAGGGACTGAAGCTGCTTCATCCGTTTATGCCATTTATCACAGAGGAAATTTATTGCACACTGCTTCCGGAGGAAGAGTCCATAATGATCTCTGACTGGCCGGTATATAAGGACGAGTGGAATTCTCCTGAGGCTGAGCTTGCAATCGGAAGTTTCCAGGAAGTTGTCCGTGGCATCCGTAACACAAGAACCAGCATGAATGTTCCGCAGAACAGAAAAACACATCTGATCATTGTTGGAAAAGATGCTGCTATCTGTCAGATGTATGAGAACAGCAAGAAATCCTTTGCAAATCTTGCTTTTGCAAAAGAAATCCATGTTCAGCAGGATAAGACTGGTATCGGTGAGGATGCAGTTTCTGTTGTTGTTTCCAATGCAGTTGTTTATATGCCTCTGGAAGACCTTGTTGACAAGGAAAAAGAACTTGAGAGACTGACAAAGGAGCAGGAGAGACTGACTAAGGAAATCGCCCGCTGTGAGGGAATGCTGAATAATCCAAATTTCGTAAATAAGGCTCCTGCTGCCAAGGTTGATGCAGAGAAGGAGAAGCTTGCGAAGTACAAAGAGATGAAAGATAAGGTTGAAACACAGCTTGAGCAGCTTAAGAGATAAAAAGGAGATTTTGCATGAAGCTGAGCAAATTTTGCAATAAGATTTCCCTGATTCTCCAGGCACTCTGGTGCGCAGTGCTCTATTTCCTTATAGAGGCACTGTGCCGCCATTCTGTAGTGGAGGCCTGGGATTATATGACGGGAAAACCGTTGGTATTTGCTTATAATACGATGTTTATTTTTACTACAATGCTGATCGTTTATCTGTTTCACAGGCGGTGCTTTTGGAGAGTTGTGGTTTCCGTTTTCTGGCTGTTTCTGGGAATCGTAAACTGTATTCTTCTGATGAACCGTGTTACACCATTTACCGGACCGGATCTGCATATGCTGACGGATGGTATTGCGATCATGCAGAAATATCTGCCGTTTTATGGTGTGGTGATCGGATGTATTTTGATCGGAATTGTGGTGCTGGGGCTTTTGATCCTACTGGTCAAGGGACCGAAGTATGAGCAGAAGATTAAGTACCGGTATGTGATTCCGCTGGTAATTGCTGGTTTTGTGGCTTTTGGAGGCGTGACACAGCTGGCTCTTGAAAAAAGGGTTTTGTCTAATTATTTTGGCAATATTGCGTTTGCTTATGAGGATTATGGTTATCCTTATTGTCTGGCGACTACTATTTTTAATACAGGCATCAGTGAGCCGAGGGATTATTCTGAGGATGAGATTAACCGGATCGAGAAGACAGAGTCCAATCTTCCAAAGACCAAGGAGGATGGAAAGAGACCGAATATTCTGTTCCTTCAGCTTGAGTCTTTCTTTGACCCGACACTGGTAAATTACCTGGATATTTCTGAAGATCCAATCCCGAACTTCAGGAAGCTGATGAAAGAGTATTCTTCCGGATATTACAAGGTTCCTTCTGTTGGAGCTGGTACGGCAAATACGGAATTTGAGACCATTACAGGTATGAGTCTTCACTATTTTGGACCAGGTGAATATCCTTATAAGAGTATTCTTAAGGAGACTACTTGCGAAAGTGTGCCCTATGTTCTGAAAAATCTGGGGTATTTTACACATGCGGTACATAATAATGAAGCCAACTTCTATGGAAGAAGGTCTGTTTTCCCCAATCTGGGATTTGACACCTTTACTTCTGAAGAGTATATGGCAGATGAGAACCTGCAGAATCCTCTTGGATGGGTAAAAGACAGTGTGTTGACGGATGAAATCATTAAGTGTCTGGATTCTACTGACAGTCCGGATTATGTGTATACCATTTCCGTGCAGGGACATGGTGATTATCCAAGCGAGCCCATTCTGGACAATCCTTCTATTACAGTTTCCGGTTCTCCTACGGATGAGCTGAATTGTAAATGGGAGTACTATGTGAATCAGATTCATGAGATGGATCAGTTTGTGAAAGAGTTAACAGATGCTTTGGCAGACTATCCGGAGGATGTGATCCTGGTTATGTATGGGGATCATCTGCCGACTATGGGACTGACTGTGGAAGATCTGAAAAATAAGTATCTTTTCCAGACGGAGTATGTAATCTGGGATAATATGGGACTTACCAAGAAGGATGAGAATCTGGCTTCTTATCAGATCGCAGCAGAGGTTCTGGACAGAGTTGGTATTCATGAGGGTACGATCATGAAATATCATCAGGCAAGAAGAAATACCAAGAATTATCAGGTCGATCTGGAGACACTGCAGTATGATGTGCTGTACGGTCAGCGATATGCTTATGGAGGAGAAAATCCTTTTGAGAGAACAAAGATGCGGATGGGACTTTATGATGTGACCTTAGATTCCATTCGGTTAGTGTCGGATACAGATTGGACTTATTATATCCAAGGCACGAATTTCACCCCGTCCAGTCAGGTGAAGCTGAATGGAGAGTGGTATGATACGGCATATGTAAGTCCGAACATGCTGGTGATCTCGGGTACGGAGCTGTCGGATTTTGACAGACTGGCAGTTGTACAGAGAAGTAACAGTTCGACGAGGAAGGCTCTTAGTAAGAGCTTTGACAGAGCGGTTTATGCATTGTATGATAGTCAGTGGAAGGTGAATTCCCGATAGGAACGTTTCCCGGCTGGGCACCTGGTCTCATCAGGTCTGCTCTGAGCGCGGTGTGCGGCCCAAAAAAATTAAAAACATCAGAATTTTGCTGAAACCGAAGAAAGGAGAGGACAAATTTGCTCCGCTGGAGCTCAGACTGTGTCCTCTCCTTTTTTAACCCAAAATTCTGCCGTATGAGATTTTTTCGGAACCTCTCTGATTTCTTCTGTGCGAGGTTTGTCGGATAAAAAGTTACGATTAGGGGTGGACTTCTGGTGTGACTATTATATAATGGTAGAGTAATGTAACGATTCAGAAGGCAGTATTCTGCCAGGCTTACTATGAGCATGAGAAGTTACGGACGAAATACGATAGATAAATGGTGGTTTAGATTATGAATTACGAGGAAGCGGTTGCTTATATTGAGGAGACTCCGAAGTTTACCAAAAAGAACAGTCTGGAGCATACGAAGGAATGTTTGAGGAGACTGGGGAATCCACAGGAGAAGTTTAAGGTGATACATGTTGCGGGAACGAATGGAAAGGGGAGTACCTGTGCGTTTCTCACATCTATTCTCAGGGAGGCAGGGTATTCCTGCGGTCTGTTTACGTCTCCCCATCTGGTGAAGATCAACGAGCGGTTTCAGATCAATGAGGTGAATATTGATGATGACACCTTTTTGAAAGCTTTTGAGAGAGTGAAAGTGCTGGCGGACGAGCTTGTGGCTGAAGGTAGTTACCATCCTACTTATTTTGAGATGCTGTTTCTTATGGGAATGGTGATCTTTGCAGAGGCAGGGGTGGACTATGTGACTTTGGAAACCGGGCTTGGCGGAAGGCTGGATGCGACTACAGCGGTAGAGAATCCTGTGGCTTGCGTGATCACATCTATCAGTCTGGATCATATGCAGTTTTTGGGAAATACGGTAAGAGAGATTGCAGGGGAGAAGGCTGGAATCATTGTTCCGGGAGTTCCTGTAATCTATGATGGAAATGACAAGGATGCGGCAGAAGTGATCGCTGCGAAGGCAAAGGAGCTTGGAAGTCCGGCTTATAAAGTAATTCAGGCTGGAGCAAAGGTACTGGGAAATAATAAAGACGGCATTGATTTTTCCCTGGAGGACGATTATTATGGGGATACCAGGTTCCATATTCCTTTTATTGCATGGTATCAGGTGATGAACGCATCTCTGGCGCTTACAACTATGGAAGTGCTGAAAGACAGGATTCCGGTGACCATGGAACAGCTGCAGGCAGGAATTGCAAATACCAGATGGCAGGGCAGAATGGAGACCATTTTGCCGGGCGTGATCGTGGATGGTGCACATAATGAGGATGGCGTGCGCAGGTTTGTGGAGACTGCAGAGCGGTTTCAGAAGGAGTATCCGCTGACACTTTTATTTTCTGCTGTGAATGATAAGGATTACCAGGATATGATCCATACAATTTGCAGCAGGATAAAATTCCGTAAAGTTGTGACCACAGAGGTTGGGGGATACCGTGAGGTGCCGTCTGCGGAGCTGGCAGAGATCTTTTGCAAAGAAGGCTGTAAGGATGTTGGAAACTCTGATAATATTGAAGAAGCTTTTCATATGGCGCACGAGGCCAAAGGAGAGGACGGAATGCTGTTCTGCGTGGGTTCTCTTTACCTGGTGGGAGAGATTAAGACACTCTTGTTGAAAAAGTAAATTGTCTGCAGAAAAAAGAAAACATGGGATTTCTGGTTGATTTTTCAGGAGTCTGTGGAGGAATTTTATGATCGATTACGAAGAGGAACTGAAGAAATTTGAGCCCTGTCTGGATGTGACAGACGCAGAAGAGGCTATTTACGATAGAGAGCTGACGGATATTCTGGACATTCTTCAGGAAATGCTCAGGGAGTCCAAAAGCGGACGCAGGATGAAATAGAATAGGAGATACTTAATGAACTGTATGAATTGCGGCGCGTTCCTGGCTGATAAGGATCTGGATTACTGTCCTCATTGCGGGTGCAACGTCCTGATCCAGAAAAAGGTGGAGTATCTATCCAAACTTTATTACAATCAGGGCTTGGAGAAGGCCAGTATCCGGGACCTTTCAGGAGCCGTTAACTGTCTGAAGCAGAGCCTTACCTTTAACAAGAGAAATATCCAGGCGAGAAATCTTCTGGGTCTTGTGTATTTTGAAATGGGAGAGGTGGTTGCTGCTCTTAGCGAGTGGGTGATCAGTAAGAATCTGCAGCCTACCCGGAATATTGCGAATGAATATATTAATCGTCTTCAGGCGAATTCGAATAAACTGGATGCTATTAATGAGACAATAAGAAAATATAATAATGCCCTGGCTCTTTGCAGGGAAGGCCATGAGGATATGGCTGCCATTCAGCTTCGCAAAATTCTGAACCAGAATACCAAGCTGATCAAAGGTTATCATCTGCTGGCGCTGATCTATATGAAGAATCATGACTGGGGCAAGGCAAGAAGAACCTTAAAAAAGGCGGCTCGTATTGACAAGACCAATACAACTACATTACGTTTTCTTCGTGAAGTAGATGAGAGAACCGGTGTAACGACCAGACTTGAGAAACAGAAAAAAGGACTTTTTGGTGCCAAGGGCAAGACAGAAGGTTCGGATGAGATTTCCAGAAGTACTGTGGTACAGCCGGCAGTTTACAGGGAAAATTCTAGAATTTCACTGTTTGTGACACTTATGGCGGGTGTGGCAGCAGGTGCGGCTGCATTTTGGTTTCTGGCAGTTCCGGCTATCAAGCAGGGGATTTACAGAGAAGCCAATCAACAGATTGTAAAGTACAGCGAGTCTCTGGTCAGCCAGGGTGCGGAGCTTTCCAAAGCCCAGGGTGAGGCGAAGGAATCCGGAGATGTGGCAGAGGAAATCACCCAGCAGCTTGATGCCGAGCAGAAGAAGAGCACCAGTTATCAGGCACTTCTGAATGCGTATGCAGCTTATACACAGAATGAGTATGATGCAGCTGCGTTGGAAATCCAGAAGGTTTATGAAGATCAGCTGGGAGATGATGTAATGGGAATTTATAATACTATCTGTTCAGCTACTGGTGTGTCTGGAATCACGGAAGACAGTAAGTCTGAGGGCAGCGAAGATTCCTCTGATTCCGAAAGCAATGATGGAACTGACAATACAACAGAAGGCTCTGAAACGGATTCCTCTGGTTATGACAGTTCTTACAATAATGCATCTGGTGACAGTGGGTATGATGAATCCGGATATTCTGATTACAGCGACGAAAACGGATATTATGATGAAAATGGTGATTTTCAGTATTATGAATAAAAATTTCTGAATTACAATAATGAGAAACCTCTGAACCGGGGATGTGCGGGATAGACCTGCACATCTCTTTTTCTTTTTCCTGTGCAGAGGGTCAAAATAGAGTAAAAAAGGGGGATTTTATTTATGAAACCTGTTTTTGAAACTACGGGAACCTGTCTGAATATTAAACTGCCTGAGGAACTGGATCATCCGGCTTCTGAGCTGATCCGGAGAGAATCAGACAGGATTATGGGAAAAATATATATCAGAACCATTTGTTTTGACTTTGGAAATACTGTTTTTATGGACAGTTCGGGCGTAGGTTTGATCATGGGGAGATACCGGGCTCTGGGGATGCGTTCTGGCTGCATGAAGGCTTGCCATGTAAGCGGATATATTGAAAAATTGCTGCGGCTTTCAGGCGTGAGTAAATTTCTGGAACTGGAAAGAACAGAAAATGAGATGCAGCTGGAAGGGAGGGGAGTCTGATGGGAAATTCCAACGAAATGACCATTATTTTTGACAGCCGTCCGGAGAATGAAGGGTTGGCAAGGGTAGCTGCTGCGGCATTTTGCACCCAGCTGAACCCCACACTGGAGGAAGTAGCAGATTTGAAAACGGCTGTGTCAGAGGCTGTAACCAACTGTATCATTCATGGCTATCAAGGCGAGGTACATAAGATACGGATGAAGTGTGTCAGAAAAGAGAGAACAATTTATCTGGATATTGAGGATGATGGCATAGGGATTGCAGATGTGGAAAAAGCAATGGAGCCCTTATATACGACCCGCGCTGATCAGGACAGGTCAGGAATGGGGTTTACTTTTATGGAAGCATTTATGGATGAGGTTAAAGTCACCTCACAGGTTGGAAAAGGAACCTGTGTGCATATGAGCAAAAAAATCGGTAATTGATCAGGAGGAAGCATGGATCACACTCTTGCTCTCATTGGGCGCATTCACCAGGGAGATAAAGAGGCAAGAGATACTTTGTTTTCGGAAAATATGGGACTGGTGTATAGTGTTGCCAGGCGTTTTCTGGGGAGAGGGGTGGAAATGGAGGACCTTTTTCAAATTGGAAGCATCGGGCTTTTGAAGGCTGTAGATCATTTCAATCCTGAATTTGATGTGAAGTTTTCTACTTATGCAGTACCAATGATCATTGGAGAGATTAAGCGGTTTCTTAGGGATGATGGAATTCTGAAGGTGAGCCGCTCTATAAAAGAGAATCAATATAAGATCTGTAAAATGAGGGAGGAACTGGAGAAAAAGTTAGGCCGTGAGCCGGATCTAAGAGAACTTTCAGATGCTATGGATATGCCGATGGAAGAATTGGCGATGACGCTGGAATCGGCTGCAGAGGTGGATTCTATTTACAAGACTGTGTATCAGGGAGATGGAACGGATTTGCAGCTTGTGGACAGGCTTCCGGAAAAAGAGGATCGCCATGAAAAGCTTTTGAACCGGATTTTTCTGGAGGAGATTCTGGAAAAATTGGAAGGAGAGGAGAAAAGACTGATTGTATTTCGGTATTTTCAGGATATGACACAGACAGAGGTTGCAAAAAAAATGGGAATGTCCCAGGTTCAGATTTCCAGGATGGAGAAAAGGATATTGAAGAAGCTGAGAGAAATGGAGAAGTAAGAGCCAAAGTGAAACTTTGCGGTATATTTTGCCAGGATTCAGTTGACGTAGCCCGCTATGGTGCCCTGATCCCGGCCAATTCTCCCACAAATTGTGACGCACATCTTGCAGAAAGCCTTTTTCAAATATGCTCTGGAAAAGGAGAAAAAGCAAAGTATTTTCTCATATTTTCTAGAGCATTATTGGGTGTTAGAATTTAATCTCTTTTCCTTCCAGACGCCACTGTCTGAACTCTGCAGAAGCAGAGAGAAGCAGGTCAGAAGAGGAGTTAAGGGCTGTCTCAACTGAGTCCTGGATAACTCCGATAATAAAGCCTACGGCTACAACCTGCATGGAAATGTCGTCAGAAATTCCGAAAAGGGAGCAGGCCATAGGAATCAGAAGGAGGGATCCGCCGGCAACACCGGAAGCACCACATGCAGAAAGGGCTGCAAGAAGGCTGAGGATGATGGCGGTTGGGATATCAACGTGGATTCCAAGGGTAAAAGCAGTTGCCATTGTCATAACGGTGATGGTGATAGCAGCTCCGTCCATGTTGATGGTTGCACCAAGAGGAATGGTTACGGAATAGGTGTCACGGTCGAGCCCCATCTCCTCACAGGCTTTCATATTTACTGGAATATTGGCAGCGGAACTTCTGGTGAAGAATGCGGTGATGGCACTTTTCTTCAGGCAGTGCAGAATCAGCGGATATGGATTCTTGCGGATACACCAGTAAACCAGAAGCGGGTTTGTTACAAAGTAGATGAAAAGCATGCTGCCTACCAACAGCAGCAGTAGTCTTCCATAGGTAGTGAAAATGTCTAATCCGTTGGTGGATACGGTGTTAAATACCAGACCGAAGATTCCGAAGGGGGCCAGGTTGATGATCCAGCTGACCACCAGGGATGTTCCATCTGCAATGTCAGCAAGGACTTTTTTTGTGGTGTCATTTGCTGTACGAAGGGCAAGTCCAAGAAGGATGGCCCAGGTAAGGATACCTACATAGTTTGCATTCACCAGGGAAGATACCGGGTTGGCAACAATATTCAAAAGAAGGTTGCTGAGGATCTCCACAATACCCTGTGGGGCACTGGCGTCTGCGGCTGCATTGGTAAGTGTCAGGTGTACAGGGAAAATCATGCTGGCGAAAACGGCAATCACAGCTGCCAGTACAGTGCTGAACATGTAAAGGGCAACTACTGTTTTGATAACGCCGCCATGGGATTTTCCTGCGTTGCACAGTGAACTGAGAACCAGAAAGAATACCAGAAGGGGTGCGATGGCTTTCAGGGCACCTACAAATACATCGCCAAGGATGGCAATGCTGGTTGCATCTGGGGCTGCAACTCCAAGGATGGCACCAAGAATCAGACCAACGACGATTCGTTTCACCAGTGCAATCCCGGTCCATTTGTTCCATAGATTTTTCATTTGTTTCTTTACCTCTTTCCCTCTTTAATTTGATAAAAGATTAATCAATTAACTAATTATAAAGGATGTGAGGGGATTGTGCAACAAACTTTTAGGAAAATTGCAGTGAATCTCTATTGTATCTCTATTGTACAAAAAACTTTGTTTTATATTCAGAAGGGCTCAGGCCTTCATATTTCCGGAAAATCGAAGAAAAATAGGTGGCATCCTTATATCCCACAGCTTCTGCAATTTCGTAAGTAAGCAGATCCGTATTATGCAGAAGCTCCTTTGCCTTATGAATGCGCTCCTTATTGATGTACTCAGTAAGAGAACAGGAGGTTGCCTTTTTGAAGGTGCGGCTTAGGTGGGAGGGGGAAATATGCAGTTCCTGAGCAATGGTATCCAGGGAGAGATTTCCAGCCAGATTCTGGACAATATACTGTATGGTGTTTTCTATAATGTAATTGGGAACTGCATGGGTGTTCATACTGTTTTCCCTGGTATATTCCATGATCTGAGAAACAGTACTCTCCAGGGCAAAAATATCCCGGGATTTCAAAAGGTCTTCCAGATATCTAAGGGGAACAGGCTCCAGCTCTTTTTTTACCAGTACACGGCAGCAGATGTAGTAAATCTGGGAACAGATATTCTTTGCATCCTGTGAATTGGTAAAACTGCTTTTGAACTTGGAAAAAATATGATTGGAAACAGAACTGGCTTCCTGGAAAGCCCAGTTGTTCAGACTGCTTTCAATCTGATAAAGATTCAGTGAATTTTCTACAGAAAGTTCCGCAGATTCCTCGGAATTGATGCTTTCAAAAACAGAAATTCGTTGTTCGCTATAAAAGTTATGGGTAAGTGCCTGGATGGCCTCGGAAACTGCCATCTGAAACGCTTCCGGGGATTGATGAAGAGCACTGATCCCGGTAAGAATTTCAGAAGAACTGAATGCCTTTACAATACCGGAGATCTCACGACAGTTTTCCAGAATATATTCTGGAATGGAAGGGCTGGGCTCCGTCTGGAAATAAACATTCAGGATTAAATTGTTATAACGGTAACAATAGGTGTTCTTTTTCTCCGCAATTACAATTTTTTTCAGAGCTGACAGATCCGGTTCATCGGAAGAGGGTTTAAAAGCTGCTACATAATAGCAATCCATGTGAAGTCCAAGGGAAAGAAGCTTTTCTTTTAATTCTTCTGTGCAGGGATGGTCAGTCAGCTCCTGCATCAGCTGATCCTTCAGGAAAAAGACACCTTCTTTTGCAATATTCTCCTGCTGTTGGGAAACAATCAGTTGCTTTTGAGCCTCCTGGACAGCAGCGAAAAGTTCTTTTTTATTGGTTGGCTTTAAAATGAAGGAGGTGACGTGATATTTGATGGCAGTCTGTGCGTACTCAAAATCAGCGTATCCGGTCAGGATGATCACCTTTGTCATAGGATGATTTTCGTGAACAAAGCGAGCTACTTCCAGTCCGTCTGCAGCGGGCATTTTGATATCTGTGATTACGATATCCACAGGATGATTTTTCAGAAAATCTATGGCCTCCATTCCGTCAGAAGCGCTTCCCACAACCTGACAGTCGATGGATGCCCAGTTCATATAATTGGAGATACCTTTTCGCATAGTGACTTCGTCGTCAACTACAAGAAGCTTAAATATCATGGGAAAACTCCTTTCTTGGAATGTGGAAAGAAACTGTGGTGCACTTGTTTGGAAGGCTTGTGATCTTTATCCCCGAGTCTGATCCATAAAGCAGTTTCAGCCGCTTGTCCAGGTTTTTCATGCCGATGTGAGTGTGGCTGTCTTTCTCAGAATGCCGGATGGACTGAATATCTGGTATCACTTCAAAACCGATTCCGTCGTCAATAATGCAGATTTCCAGCATTTGGTCATCTCCCTCTATGATCTGGATGATCAGATGACCTTTTCCTTTCTTGGGTTCCAGACCGTGGACAATTGCATTTTCCACAAGTGGCTGAATGGAAAGACAGGGGATTTCGCAGGAAAGAGCCTGTTCCGGTATCTGGATATCGCAGGAAATTTTGTCCTCGAAACGCATCTGCTGAAGATATACATAAAGTCGCACATATTCCATTTCTTTTGAAATGGAAGTGAAATTGTGATTTCGGGAGAGGGTGTTCATTTTCATCAGGCTTCCCAGGGAAATTACCATCTCATAAATCTCTTCGTTGTCAATCATCTGGGCTTTCCATGCAATAGTGTTGAGCACATTGAAAAGAAAGTGTGGATCCATCTGGGACTGAAGAGCACGGATCTCGGCATTTTTTATAAGAAGTTTTTGCTGATAAATATCCTGATAATAGGTGTCAAGCTGCAGAAGCATCTGATTAAAGGACTGGGCCCACACCTGGAATTCCTGATAAAAGCTTTCTGGCGGAAGGGAGCTGCGGTTTCCTTTTGAAATCTCATTGATGAGAAGAATCATGGTATCAATGGGACGGGTAACTGCCCGGGAAATAATAAATGCCGCAAACAGGGCAATGAGAGCCACTGCCAGGGTAACCAGAAGATAGGATTTCAGGGTACTGTTCAGGTTTTCAAGAAGCAGTTCTTTGGGAGCGGCCACTGCGGAGGTAAGTCCCAGTCGTTCCAGGGACTGGGATGCCATGAAATAATCTTTGCCGGCAAAGCTTTGTTCCTTAAACAGCACAGAGCCTTTTTTTGTATTCAGACTGGAATATAAAGTCTGAAGATCCTCTCCTGAAAAATCAGAATCTGTACTAAGGGAAAATTCTCTGTTAAAAAGCATAATAAACCAGGATGAATCAATGGTCTTCGAGCAGTATTCAATCCATTTCCTGGCATTGATGTTGATAACAATCATACCAATCCTGTTTCCTGAATTGCTGCTATACAGATTGCGGGCAAAGTACATGTTCTGTTCGTGTAGCGGGGAAGTATAACACATCAGGTGCGGATCAGAGGCGTCGATGGTACTTTGCAGAAAGTCTGAGGTATCTTCCACGTTTTCCAGAATCCCGGAAGTATAGGCATGGTAAATAATGTTATGATTGTTATAAATGTAAATGGAATCTGTGAAATTCTTTTCGGAAAGAGCAGAACTGTTATAAATATAAGACATCTGCCGCTCTACGGAAAATGGATGATTGGTTCCCGCGTCCGGATTTTCCAGTGCATTCTGGATCACCTCATTAGACATAAAAAGAGGAATGACGGAATCAATTGTCTCCACCTGGTCCTGTATGGTATCATTGACCTGATTTAACTCCCGCACAATGGAGTCGCGGGAGGTCTTTCTTAATATAGAAGAAGTTTTGATATAATAAAATCCCACAGATAATAGTAAAACGAATCCCACGATGATCATAATGGTGACGGTAATGAAAAATCTGAGAGAGGGATATTTCTTAGGAGTGTGATCAGCCAAAATGGAAAACCTCCTTAATTTGGAAAAATAATTACTTTTATATTATCCCACATTTCAAAAAGTACATCAATTAAATTTGCAGGAATGTCATGTATTTTAAAGAAGAGGACAAAATTTTTAAACAGGAGAAAGAAAAGGAGAAAAATGGGAAAAAATCAGGAAAATGGTGCGGAAATATCCAAGGAACAGCACAAGGTCTTTTATTAAAAAAAGGGGCTTTACAGGCTATAATACACTCACAAACCAAAACAAGGGAGGAACATCATGAAAAGAAAAATGATTTCTAAAATTATGGCAGCAGCACTGATCGGAACTATGTGTGCGGGAATGGCTGTACCTGTAATGGCTGCCGATGATGAAAAAGTAACTTTAAGCGTGATCAACTATCACGTAGGAACCGACTACGCAGCTGAGTACTATTCCTATCTGTTCGAAGCTTTTCAGCAGACAGAGGAAGGAAAGAACGTAGAGTTCAGCTTTGAGGAAATTCCTACAACAGATGCATTTAATCAGAAAATCAAACTTCTTATCTCCAGCGGAGATCTGCCGGATATCGTTTTCAATGGTGGAAACAACATTATCGAGCTGGCTGCAAAATCCGGAAAAGTAGCAGACTTGACACCTTACCTGGATGCAGATCCGGAGTGGAAATCTCTGTTTGATGAAACATCTCTGGATTTCAATACAGTAGATGGCAAGATTTATGGTATTCCGGTTTCTAAAGAGGTTTCTTACATTTACTATAACAAAGACCTGTTTGAGCAGGCTGGAATCGAGGCTCCGGAAGTAGCATATGCAACCTGGGATGAGTTCTTTGAAGCATGCGACAAGCTGAAGGAAGCAGGAATCACCCCGATCGGAATGGATAGTGCAGATTCCGGATGGCTGACAAACCTGTGGATGAGTGCTCTTATTGGAACAAACGGTGATGCTGGAAATGAGTGGATGAACACTATGTATCCAACAGATTACAATACACCAGAAGTAATTGAAGCAGCAGAGAACATCCAGAAAATGTTCCAGAACTATACAACACCAGATGCTGTTGGCGGAAAATATGATCCAATGGCAACTCATTTCTTTAACGGCGAAGTTGCAATGTTCCCGAACGGACCATGGATGATCCCGGATTTCTCTGAGACAGAGAAGGCTCCGGAAGGCTTCTATGACAAGGTTGGTATCATGCTTCTTCCAGGGAACGGAATGGAAATGGTTCCAACACCTGGCGATATGGTAGGCGCTACCGATCCTGAGAAAATAGAGGCAGCAGTTGCATTCCTGAAATTCGAGACAACTCCGGAAAACCAGATCAAGGCTCTGGAAATGACCGGATTACAGCCTGTATCTGATAATCTTGAGGTTCCGGATACACTTTCCGAGAGCGATCCTCTGATGGCACAGGCACTTGAAATCCAGGGCAAGGCAGAGGTGACTTACGGACAGAATCAGGCATACTGGTATCAGAATACAATTGATACCTTCTCAACAGAGCTTCCGGAACTGGCATATGGAAACATCACAGCAGAAGAGTTCTGCACAAAACTGTCAGAAGCGGCAGCAAAGAACGTGGAATAATGTAAATAGCCTGTCACCGGCACCAATACAGCTCTGGTGACAGGCTGTTTTTATGAAACAGGAAATTCCGTTGGAATTTTCTGCAGGCAGGATTCTTTTTGTGAGGAGAAAAAATGAATACAAAGAATAAAAAGATATGGATTTTTTTGTTTACCATTCCCTGCATGATCTTATTTGCACTGGTATATGCGGCTCCTATCATCACTGTTTTTTACACATCTCTGTGTGATTATACCGCTTTTAATTCACCTGCATTTCAGGGAATCAAAAACTTTATTACGATTTTCAGTGACAGCGATTTTATCTGCTCCATCCGGAACACCCTTCTGTGGGTAGTGCTGCAGTCCACCATACATGTAGGTGTTGGTCTTGCTATGGCACTTGTTCTTCGAAGAAAACCGAAGGGCTGGAAATTTGCAAGAACAGCATACATGATCCCAAATATCATTCCTACAGCGGCAACAGGTGTTATGTTTACTCTGCTTTTAAATCCTATGTTCGGAATTGTAAAGCCAATCATGGATTTTCTTGGAATCGACTACGCCATGGTTCCAAATCTGTTCGGAAATTCCAGATATGCATTCTGGACGGTGACAGCAACCTGGATCCTCTATTCCGGATTTAACACCATTATTTTTCTGGCAGAAATGGGTGCTGTAAGCAAAGAGATTTATGAGGCAGCAGCAATCGACGGTGCAACTCCCTGGCAGGCAGACCGTTATATTACGCTACCGCTGATGCGAAATGTATGCGGAACCTGTGTCACTCTTGCAAGTGTGGCCATGGTGTCACAGTTTGACATTATTTACATGACAACAAAAGGCGGACCTGGAACTTCTACTTTGAACCTGCCCATTTATCTGTATAAGGCAGCGACACTGGAAAACAATTATGGAAAAGCAAACGCAGTAGGGGTAGTACAGATCATTATCGGAATCACACTGGTTATTCTGATCAAAGGTCTTTTCCGTGAGAAAAAGGAGGCGGCATAATGAGAAAAACAAGCAGAGTGAAAAATGGGATCGCGTCCTTTTTCAAATATTTCTTTATGATCTTTTTGATTTTTATTTCATTGGCACCAATCATTTGGGCGTTTTTGGGGTCTTTTAAATCTTATGCAGAGATTAACTCCTCTGCATTGTCCCTGCCATCCAGTTTTAACCTGGATAACTATAAGGCGGCACTTCAGTATGCACCGATTTTGAAATATTTCATGAACAGTGTGCTCATTGTGGGAATCAGTGTTCTTGTTACGGTAGCGCTGGTTGCAATGTGCGCTTATGTGATTTCTCGATTTGATTTTAAACTGAAAACTCTGATCGTGCTTTTGATCTCAGCATCCTTAATGCTTCCGGCACAGGCAATTTCCCAGCCATTGTTTGCCATTTTCCAGAAGCTGGGGATTTTTGATACAAAGCTTGGTCTGATCATTGTGTATTCTGCAATGGGAATTCCAATGTCTTTCTTTGTTATGGTCAGCTATTATAAGACCATTTCCACAGCGCTTGAGGAATCGGCTTATATTGATGGCGCAACTTTTATCCAGACATTTTTACATATTATCCTGCCGCTGGCGAAGCCGGGACTTGTGACCATTGCCATGATTCAGTTTATCAATATCTGGAATGAGTTCTATTTCGCTTTGATGTTGACAAGCGGTGACCGTGCAAGGACAGTTCCTATTGCGTTGAATTATTATATGGGAACTTTTGCAAACAACTATTCCGCGCTGTTTGCAGCAGTTGTGATGACGGTGCTTCCTACAATTATTTTATTTATCCTTCTGCAGAGACAGGTTATGGAGAGTCTTACTGCAGGGGCTGTGAAAGGATGAGAATATGGATATCAACAAGAAACCGATTTATCCAGTAGAGACATGGAATGTTACAGAAAAGGAATTTTCCATGGAAACCAATTACCGGAATGAGACAACCTTTGCATTGTCAAATGGATATATTGGTACCAGAGGTACTTTTGAAGAAGGCTATGATTTCTCTGTTGATGAAGGGCTGGAAGGCAACTTTATCAACGGATTTTATGAAAGTGTGGACATTCCTTACGGAGAGTGGAATTATGGATTTCCGACCAAGAGCCAGTCACTTCTGAATCTGCCGGATCTTAAGAAAACAGAAATCTATGCAGATGGAGAGCTGTTTGACATGCGCACCGGCAAGGTGGAAGATTACAGCCGTGTGCTCCATATGAAAGATGGCTATGTGGAAAGAAAGCTGACCTGGATTTCTCCAAAGGGGAAAAAGCTGCAGCTTGTGATGGAACGTTTTGTGTCTTTGGTGCATAAGAACAGAATGTACCAGCGAATTCAGATCACACCAGTGAATTTTTCAGGGGAGATTCGTATCTGCTCTCATTTAAATGGGGATGTGGAGAATCATACGAGGAAGACAAATCCGCTGATCGGCTATGGTCCTTTTGGAAGCAGACTGCATATGGATAAACTTCAGGCTGAAGACGGTGTGCTGTATTATGAGGGCACTACTTTGCAGAGTTGCATGACTGTGGGCTGTGGAAGTCAGTATAAAATAGAAGGAGCCGGAGAGATTGTAACTGTTTTTGAAACAGAGGAAGAAAAAAGACATGCTGTGTGTGAAAGCAGAATGGAGATTCCGGAAAATACTACGGTTACCTGTGAGAAAGCTATTGTCTATACATCCAGTCAGGACATGGAGGTTAGCGAGCTGGAAAGATTTACGAAAAAAGAACTGAAAGAGGCATCTGAGAATGGATGGAGGAAGGAATTCCAGGCTCATATGGATAAAATCCATGAATTCTGGGATGTTTCCGATGTTCAGATTTATGATGATGAGACCCTTCAGCAGGGAATCCGTTTTAACCTGTTTCATATTATGCAGTCTGCAGGAAGAGACGGACGCACAGGAATGGGAGCAAAGGGGCTTTCTGGGGAAGGATATGAAGGACACTATTTCTGGGATACAGAAATGTATGTGCTTCCGGTATTTGTGTACACAGCACCGGAGCTTGCAAGAAAACTTCTGGAGTATCGTTTCCGTACATTGGATCAGGCCCGGGACCGTGCAAAAGTTCTTGGACACCAGAAGGGGGCTCTTTATCCATGGCGTACTATTAATGGAGAGGAAGCTTCCACTTATTTTCCACTTGGTACGGCCCAGTATCATATCAATGCAGATATTGCCTATGCGTTTTGGCTGTATGTGAGTGTTACCGGGGATATGGAGTTTTTCAAAGATATGGCTGCTGAGGTTTTTGTGGAGACTGCCAGAGTCTGGGCGGATGTAGGATATTTTGCTGAGTGCAAGGGCGGAAAATACTGTATTTGTGCGGTAACAGGACCAGATGAGTACAATGCTATTACGGATAATAATTTTTATACCAATCTTATGGGAAGGGAAAATATCCGTTATGCATTGAAATCGCTGGATATGTTAAAAGAGGCTGGAGAGGATGTATATGAGGCATTTGTTTCCAGAATGGGAATTACCCGGGAAGAAACTGCATACTGGAAAAAAATTGTGGAAAATATGTATTTTCCATATGATGAAAGTCGTCAGGTATATGCGCTGGATGATCGGTTTATGATGCTTCGTCCATGGGATGATTCCAGAATCCCACCGGAAAAGAGACATCTTTTGTATGAAAATTATCATCCATTATTTGTCTACAGACAGAGAATGTGCAAGCAGGCAGATGCTATTTTCGGGCTTTATCTGCACAGTTATTTATTCAGCAAGGAAGAACTGAAACGAAACTATGATTTCTATCAGGAAGTGACACTGCATCATTCTTCTCTTTCTAACTGTGTGTTTGGAATGCTGGCTTGCCAGATCGGATATTATGACGAGGCGTATGAATATTTTGCACAGTCTGCAAGAATGGATCTGGATGATTATCATGATAACTTCTATGCGGGAATCCATGCTGCAAATATGGCAGGAACCTGGCAGGCAATTATCAACGGATTTGCAGGTGTGAGGGTAAACGGCGGTGAACTGGAACTGCATCCTTATGTTCCAAAGCTGTGGAAGGGTATGCAGTTTAACCTTCTATACCGGGGAAGAAAGCTGAATATTCAGCTTACACATGAAAAAACAAGAGTAGAACTGGTGTCAGGAGATGCAGTCTTCTTAAAACTTAATGAGAAGGAAATTCATCTGGAGGCAGGAAAGGGAAGTATTTATGAAGAAGAAATATAAGGCAGTCTTTTTCGACTGGGATGGCACAGCTGTTCTCAGCCGAAAGGCACCTGTGGAGGAGATTGTAGGAGCAATGCGACCTCTTCTGGACCAGAAGGTAAATCTGGTAATCGTAAGCGGAACTACAATAGAAAATATTGCAGGGGGAAAACTGGAGACGTATTTTACAAAGGAACAGCTGGCGCAATTGTATCTGGGACTTGGACGCGGTGCCTTTAATTACCGGTATGAAAATGGACAGGAGTTGATTTTCTCGGATATGCTTCCAGACAAAAAAATGCTGGGGGATATTCACAGAATCTGCTTTGACATTCATATGAAGCTTCTGGAAAAGTATGGACTGAATACGGACATTGTATTTTCCAGACCTAATTATTGTAAGATTGATCTGATGGTGGAGAACCAGAGAGGGGATAATCTGTTTATGCAGGAGAATGAGCTGGATATGCTGAAGGATTGCCTGGAAAAGCATGGTGTAGAAGGCGGTCTTCAGGGGCTTCTGGATATTTCTGTGGCAGCAGGAGAACAGTATGGGATAACAGTGAAGCCAACCTGTGATGCTAAGTATCTGGAGGTGGGGATTTCAAGTAAGAGCGACAATGTGGATCGTATTCTGGAGCATCTTCAGGAAGCGTATGGAATCTGTCCGGAGGAATGCTGCTTCTGGGGGGATGAGTATGTGGGAATTGAAGAAGGGATTTATGGAAGTGACAGCTTCATGAAGACGAAGAAAACAGGAAATGGAGATTTCTTTGATGTATCAGAAGTTCCAGGAAAAAGGCCGGAGGGTGTGACCAAACTTGGCGGTGGTGTGGAACGGTTTCTTGGATTTTTGAGGGAGCAGGTGAAGATAGAATAAAAAAAGATGGACTTACATTTGGATGTTGCAGCCTATTATGGAACTTCAGCTGGAGAAAATCTTCAACAAATAGTGACATGTATCTTGTATAATGTTTTTTGAAGATATATTTTGGAATATATGCGTGAAATATAGAAATACCCGGTGGAGAAAATCATTCTTATGAGATTCCTTACCGGGTATTTGTGATTTTGAATTTATTTAGCAGCAGCCTGTTTGCCAAACAGCGTATTTTTGTACTTGGAAAGTGCAGTAAGAAGTACCATTCCAAAGATTCCGCAGGAAATGATCTCTCCGGCACCTACTGTAAGCATCATAAGTGGAATCGGAAGATTGACGGAATAGCCGTAACGAAGTACGAATGGAACCAGAACTGCATTGGCTACGATTGGTGGAACTGGTGCCAGCCATTTGTTGCTGTTACGAAGTTTGTAGGTAAATACAGCTCCGATGAGGGTAGCGATACTTCCGAATGCAATATCCAGAGGAATTGCACCGCCAAGCAGGTTGGCAAGGATACAGCCTACAAAAAGACCAGGAATGGCAGCTGGTGTGAAGAATGGAAGAATGGTCAGGGCTTCGGAAATTCGAACCTGGATCTCTCCATAGCTAAACGGTGCAAACACCAGTGTCAGTACAACATAGACAGCCGCAATCAGCGCTGCCTGCACCAGAAACAGGGTACTCTTGTTTTTCATATTCATTTGTCTCCTTTAGTTTTGTTTTACGAGTGGAAGGTCACGAACACTCGATTCATTTTCGCGCTGCAATGAGTCAAGCGGCCATGCTTGCATGGACATTTGACGAATGCCGCGGAGGCATATACCGGAAGGTATATGGCCTACGCCGGGAATCGGCGGAAAAGCCGCTTAAGACCTTATTTTTCAGGGCTTTTCAACGGGCATCAGTATAACATATAGAATTCCGGTTTTCAAGAGGTTATTCCCAAAATGTTCGGAGCATACCCACATTTGCCCATATTTACTGTGCCGTTTATACAACTTTTCCTGTAATACAGCAAAAGTTTTTAGGGTTGTTATTCCTTCTGAATCATAGTAATCTGTAGATATCTTATGAAGAGAACCGCATTTGTCGGTTTGCAGATCAGGAGGAAAAAATATGTCAGATAGCAGAATACAAAAATACAAAAATCCCATTATTTCCGGTTACAATCCAGATCCGTCGATTTGCAGAGTCGGGGATGATTTTTATCTTGTAAATTCAACTTTTGAATTCTATCCCGGAGTTCCGGTTTACCACAGTAAGAATCTTGTGAACTGGGAATTGATCAATTACTGTCTGAGAGATAAAGAGCAGCTTTATCTGGACGGTGTTCGGCCGTCAGGCGGAATTTATGCGCCGATGCTCTGTTACCATAACGGTGAGTTTTTTATGACCACTACCAATGTGTCACATAAGGGGCATTTGATCGTACATACCAGCGATATTTACGGGGAATGGTCAAAGCCGGTATGGATTGATCAGGGAGGGATTGATCCTACTTTGTTGTTTGATGGCGAAGATGTTTACTTCGCCTCTACTTCCAGAGATGAAGATGACAGAGATGGAATTTTTATGTGCAAAATCAATCCATATACAGGGGAAAAGTTGTCCGAAAGTGTTTGTATCAGCCATGGCTGCGGCGGAATCTGTCCGGAGGGATCACATATTTACAAGCTGAATGGAAAATATTATTTGCTTCTTGCAGAGGGAGGCACAGAATATGGACATATGGTTACCATGCAAAGAGCAGATTCTCCATTTGGACCGTATGAGGCGTGTCCCCATAATCCGATTCTCAGCCACAGGGATAATCCAGATGGTTCTATTGCCTGTACCGGACATGCAGATCTGGAAGTTGATCAGAATGGAAACTGGTGGCTGGTTTGTCTGGGAATCCGTCCCTCTTGTACTCCACAGCGAGGTCTGAAACTTCACCATCTTGGAAGAGAGACATTTTTAAGCCCTGTAATCTGGAATGAAGAGGGTTGGCCGGTTGTTGGAAATAATGGAAGAATAGCTTTGGAGATGGAGGGACCACTTCCAGGTAATCAGGTGCAGCCGATATGCCGGAATTTTACAGATAATTTTTCGGAAGAGAAATTCAGCCTGCATTATAACTGGGTTCGAACTCCGCATATGGAGAATTATGTGCGGGATACCGCTGCCGGACGGCTTATTTTGAAGGGAACAAGCGTAACTTTAAATGATATGGATACTCCGACCTGGGTTGGAATCAGGCAGAAGGAATTTGATGTTGAGGCAGATGTTGTGGTGAGTCTGAAAGAAAATTTTTCAGATTCCTGTCTGGTTTCCCAAGACAGCAACGTTAAAGATTTAAATAAAAGAGTGGGACTGGGGACATTCTACAATCAGTTTTATCATTATGAAATTTACTTAACCAGAGAGGACGGACAGTACAGGGTTTGTCTTTCCAGGCATATTCATGATATGTTTGCAAGAACAGCTGAGAAGGTAGTATCCTCTGGGGAAAATATTCATTTTCGTATTATCGGTAATCCTCTGGAATATGATTTCTGGTACAGCGAAGATGGAAAATACTATGAGAAGCTGGGAAGCGGCGCTACTGCAGGGCTGGCTACAGAAGGAACTATGTACATGAGTTTTACAGGAACTTATATCGGAATGTTCTCAGAAAATGCGGAAGGGCATTTTAGAAATTTTTCAGTGAAGATAAATAAAAATTAATTGCTGAATAATCGAGGTTAACGGAAATCCCTGCCGGGCAGGATCGCACTGCGGCGCAAATATAAATGTGGCCAGAGGCGATCCGCTGCAGGCACAGAATCCTGTAAATTGTGACGTACATCTTGCAGAAATCCTTTTCAAACACGCTCTAATCAGATCGTGAAGCTGATAAATTGTGCCAAATCTGACTGGCAAAATGCATGGAGAAATCGAAGGATTACTTTTCCGCATCTGCAAGATTTTTCTTCAATTCGATCATTTTGTCACGCAACTCTGCTGCCTGCTCGAAGTTCAAGTCTGCAGCAGCCTGGCGCATCTGTTTTTCCAACTGGGAGATCAGGTTCTTCAGCTCTTTTTTGCTCATGGATTCCGGATCCTTCTTCAGCTTCACTTCAGTTTCAGCCACTGCCTTGGAAACTGCAATCAGATCACGGACTGCCTTCTTAATAGTGGTAGGAGTAATTCCATGCTCCTTATTATAGGCTTCCTGGATTTCCCTACGACGGTTGGTTTCCTCAATGGCATTTCTCATGGAATCCGTCATCACGTCTGCATACATGACAACGTGTCCTTCGCTGTTTCGGGCAGCACGGCCAATGGTCTGGATCAGGGAAGTCTCAGAACGAAGGAAGCCCTCCTTGTCTGCATCCAGAATAGCAACCAGAGTAATCTCAGGAATATCAAGTCCTTCTCGCAGAAGGTTAATGCCTACAAGCACATCAAATACATCCAGACGCATGTCGCGGATGATTTCTGCACGCTCTAGGGTATCAATATCCGAATGAAGATAACGGACACGGATTCCCACATCTTTCATATACTGTGTAAGATCCTCGGCCATTCGCTTGGTGAGAGTTGTGATCAGCACTTTGTTTTTCCTGGAGGTTTCTTTCGTTATTTCGGAAATCAGGTCGTCTATCTGTCCTTCTACAGGGCGCACCTCCACCTTCGGATCCAGAAGACCGGTAGGACGGATGATCTGCTCTGCGCGGAGAAGCTCATGGTCGTATTCATAATCTCCCGGGGTAGCAGATACAAACAAAACCTGGTCAAGTTTATTCTCAAATTCTTCAAAACTCAGAGGGCGGTTATCCTTGGCAGAGGGCAGACGGAAACCATAATCTACCAATGTCTGTTTACGGTTCTGGTCGCCTGCGTACATAGCGCCAACCTGTGGGACTGTCTTGTGTGATTCATCAATAATAAGAAGAAAATCATCCCCGAAATAATCCAGCAGAGTATAAGGTGGCTGCCCTGGCTCCAGTCCGGAAAGATGACGGGAATAGTTCTCAATACCGGAGCAAAAGCCGGTTTCTTTCATCATTTCAATATCAAAGTTGGTACGCTCGGAGATACGCTGGGCTTCCAGAAGCTTGTCTTCGCTTTTAAAGTAGTCTACCCGTTCTTTTAATTCCTCTTCAATGGCAATGGCCGCTTTCTGAATCTGCTCCGCTGGTACTACATAATGGGAAGCAGGGAAAATACCGATGTGCGCAAGCTGGCATTTGATCTCTCCGGTAAGCACATCAATCTCGGAGATACGGTCAATCTCATCTCCGAAAAACTCAACTCTGATAGCAGTATCTGAGCTGTTAGCAGGAAAAATCTCCAGAGTGTCACCACGGACGCGGAAGGTACTTCGGTGGAAGTCCATTTCATTTCGGGTGTACTGAATGTCGATCAGCTCCCGGATAACCTCATCACGATCCTTAGTCATGCCAGGACGCAGGGAAATCATCATGTCCTGAAATTCCTGAGGAGAACCCAATCCATAGATACAGGACACAGAAGAGATGATAATAACATCTTTTCGCTCTGACATGGCGGCAGTGGCAGAAAGACGGAGTTTGTCAATTTCATCATTGATCGCAGAGTCCTTGGCAATATAAGTGTCAGAAGAAGGCACATATGCTTCGGGCTGGTAATAATCGTAATAGGAGACAAAGTATTCCACTGCGTTCTCAGGGAAGAATTCCTTAAACTCACCGTACAGCTGTGCTGCCAGAGTTTTATTATGGGCCAGGATCAGAGTAGGCTTATTCAGCGCCTGAATAACGTTTGCCATAGTAAAAGTTTTACCAGAGCCGGTGACACCAAGCAGCGTCTCAAACTGATTTCCCTCTTTAAATCCCTTTACCAGTTTCTCAATAGCCTGTGGCTGGTCGCCGGTTGGTTTATACTCGGAATGTAATTCAAAATGATCCATATAAGTCCTTTCTTTTATAAAATCAAACACGCTTTAACTGTTTTCAGTATAGCATCCTTTTTTATAAAAGTACAGCAGAATCGAATATTTGTTCTACTCTCTGAAATGCCAGAAGCATTCCAAAACTTTAATTGACAGACATACCTATAGTGCGTTATCTTAAAAAAGAAAAGCGTTATTGTTCACGACCTGACCAGTAACACGCATCGCGATGTACAGAAATTATGCAAAATTATCAGGAGTGCCAGAAATGGAAGAAAAACAAAGAAATAAAAGATATGTGCTGCGGAAGCTTTTTTTTGCCTCTTTATATCTTAGTACGTTTACTTTTGGCGGCGGATATGTGATCGTTACTTTATTAAAGGAGAAATTTGTGGATCAATATCACTGGATCGATGAGGAAGAAATGCTGGATCTGGTGGCAATCGCACAGTCATCTCCAGGAGCGATTGCAGTAAACGGAGCAATTGTGGTGGGATACAAGCTTGGGGGAATACCGGGAATGCTGCTGTCTGTTCTGGGGGCTATTATTCCGCCAATGGTGATCCTGTCCCTGATTTCCTTGTTTTATGATGCATTCCGCTCTAATTATTACATAGCAGCTCTTTTGAAAGGCATGACTGCCGGCGTAGGTGCTGTGATCATTTCCGTGGTATACGACATGGGGAAAAACGTGGCGAAGTCAAAAGACTGGGTAAATGTGATTATTATGGTCATCAGTTTTTGTGCAAGCTATTTTCTGAAGGTGAACATTATTTATATAATACTTATTGTGGCTGTATTTGGATTTGCGCGTACATTTGTGAAGGAGGGATGGAAAAAATGATTTATCTTCAGCTCTTTTTCAGTTTCCTTCAGATCGGTGCATTAAGCTTTGGAGGCGGATATGCAGCAATGCCTCTTATACAGGAACAGGTAGTGACTATGCATGGCTGGATTTCCATGGAAACTTTTTCGGACCTTGTGACCATTGCAGAGATGACCCCTGGTCCTATTGCAGTAAATTCCGCAACCTTTGTAGGAACCAGGATTGCAGGTCCTGGGGGCGCAGTGGTGGCTACTCTTGGCTGTATTTTACCCTCCTGTATAATTGTAACCCTGCTGGCATATATTTACACGAAATATCGGAAAATGTCCCTTCTCCAGGGAACTCTTACATCCCTTCGTCCGGCGGTTGTGGCCATGATCGCCAAGGCAGGAGTTACCATTTTAGTATCATCTTTTTTTATAAATGGTGCAGTGGAACTGTTTCGGGAAAACATATGCATTCGAATGGTGGTATTCTTTACTGCCGCACTGGTGCTTTTGAGAAAATATAAAATGAATCCCATTCTGGTGATGGTTTTGTGCGGTGTGGCCAATATGGCGTTTTGCGCGGCTGTCGGAAGCTGACTGGAAAAGATATGCCAGCTGACTTTCGTATATGGTGCTGCCGCAGGTGGGCAGCACCTGTGTTTAGAAGAAAAATAAGGAGGACAACAGATTGAACATATGTGTATATGGTGCTTCAAGTGCGCTGCTTAAAAATATTTATTATGAAAAAACAGAAGAGCTTGGAAGAGCAATGGGAAAAAGAGGTCACGGTCTGGTGTTTGGCGGCGGAGCTACCGGAATGATGGGAGCAGCAGCCAGAGGCGTGGCAGCAGAAAATGGTTACATACTTGGAATTGCTCCCCGATTTTTTGACCAGCCTGGAGTTCTGTATGAGAAATGCACGGAATTTATTTTCACAGAGAATATGAGAGAGCGCAAAAAACTTCTGGAAGAAAAATCAGATGCTACGATCGTAGCACCTGGCGGAATTGGTACCTACGAGGAATTTTTTGAGATTTTTACCTTGAAAAGCCTGAAACGTATTGACCGCCCAATTGTGCTGTATAACATTGACGGATATTATGACAAGATGAAAGCATTGCTGGAGTACACAGCAGAAGAGAAATTCATGGATTTTTCCGTGCTGGATCTGGTAGTTTTTCTGGATGAGCCGGCGGCAGTTCTTGATTATCTGGAAAATTATAAAAAATAGAGGCTGCTATTCAGCAGGTACTGTTTTGCGAAACGTATAACTGTGAAGATACTGAACAGTTACAAAACGGACATGTCGCTTATGGGCGGTATTCCTATACAGGAAAGAAGATGTCAGGGGAAATTTTCTCAAGGCATCTTTTTCATTTATGCGGCAGCAAACATAAGACTGCGTTGGCAGATACCTGGTAGTATCTTTGTTACCCCCAAAGGTATTGCAGTAAGGAGAATTTAGCCGGAATGGTAAAGTATAGGGTAAAAATCATCAAAAAAGATGAAAAAAATTTGTAAAAAATATTGACAAAAGGAATACTGAGGTGTATCTTAAGAACATAGATGTTAGCACTCCTAAATAATGAGTGCTAACAAAAGGAATTCGAAGAAGCCAGACGGAAATCAGAATCAGGTTTGACCGTCTGCTTTTCAGGAAGGAGCAGATATTTCATGGATGAAGTATTAGATGAGCGCAAACGGAAAATACTGAAAGCAATCATCAAAACTTATATGGAAACAGGCGAGCCTGTAGGTTCCAGAACTATTTCCAAGTATCCGGATCTGAATGTCAGCTCTGCTACCATCCGAAATGAGATGTCCGACCTGACGGATATGGGCTACATCGTACAGCCCCACACCTCAGCCGGAAGAATTCCATCAGATAAAGGCTATCGCCTTTATGTAGATGAGCTTACCAGGGAGAAGGAAGCCGAGATCGCAGAAATCCGTGATCTGATGATTGAGAAATCAGATAAGATGGATAAGGTGCTCAAGCAGGTGGCGAAGGTTCTTGCCACGAATACCAATTATGCGGCTATGGTTGCGGTTCCCCAGTATAAGGGAAGCACCCTGAAGTTCATTCAGCTTTCACGAGTCAATGAGCGGCAGCTGATTGCCGTAGTTGTATGTGAGGGTAATGTCATTCGGAACCAGATCATTAATATTGATGAGGAGATGGATGACCAGACGATCCTGAAGCTGAATCTTCTTCTTAACACGAACCTGAACGGCGTACCCATCCAGGATATTAATCTGGGCATGATTGCCAGATTGAAAGAACAGGCGGGTAGCCACAGCGGTGTGGTTGCAGATGTGCTGGACGCAGTCGCAGCTACGATTCACGTGGACGAAGAAGATATGAAAGTATATACATCGGGAGCGACCAACATATTTAAGTATCCAGAGCTTGCAGATACATCCAGAGCCAGTGAGCTGATTTCCACTTTCGAGGATAAGCAGGAACTTGCGGATATGGTCCGTGAGGAAATGGGAGATCCGGAGAACACAGGAGTTCAGGTATACATCGGGGATGAAGTTCCGGTACGTACCATGAAAGACTGCAGTGTGGTCACAGCTACTTACGAGCTGGGAGATGGAATGCGTGGAACTATTGGAATTATCGGTCCCAAGCGAATGGATTACGAGAATGTAGTGGACAGCTTAAAGAAATTAAAAGTCCAGCTTGACGAAATGGTAAATAAGAAAACCTAGAAAGGCGGTTGAAAGCGTGTCAGAAGAAATGAATAAAGAAGCCGAAGTACAGGAAGAAGCAGTTGACATTCCGGTAACAGACGGAAGCGAAGAAGAGGCAGCAGATACAGCCCAGACAGCAGAAGAGGAGACTTCCGAAGAACCTGCACAGACAGAAGAAACTGAGCAGTCAGATCAGGAAGCAGAATCTCAGAAGGAACCGGAAACCAAGACAAAAACTTCTTTCTTCGGCAAGAAGAAAAAAGAGAAAGATAAATTTGAACAGCAGGTCGAGGAGCTTACAGACAGACTGAAGCGCAGCATGGCTGAATTCGATAACTACCGTAAAAGAACGGAGAAAGAGAAATCCAGCATGTACATCATCGGTGCCAGGGACATCGTTGAAAAAATGCTTCCGATCGTGGATAACTTCGAAAGAGGTCTTGCACAGGCACCGGAGGATGATCCATTTGCAGAAGGCATGAAGATGATCTATAAGCAGATGATGACAGCCTTTGATGAGATGGGTGTGAAGCCAATCGAAGCTGTAGGCAAGGAATTTGATCCGAATCTGCATAATGCAGTGATGCATGTGGAGGACGAATCCGTTGGCGAGAACATCGTCGTAGAGGAATTCCAGAAGGGATATACTTACAAGGATTTCGTTGTAAGACACAGTATGGTAAAAGTTGCTAATTGACAGAGAGCAGCTTGGAGAATCAAACTTCATCGACATTTTCTAAAAACAAAGTATAAATGTTACTGTTCGTGCAATGGACAGCAACCATGAATTTTTAAACAGGAGGAAAATTATCATGGGAAAAATCATTGGTATTGACTTAGGTACAACAAACAGCTGTGTAGCTGTTATGGAAGGTGGACAGCCAACCGTTATCGCAAATACAGAAGGATCCAGAACAACACCATCTGTTGTAGCATTCACAAAGACAGGTGAGCGTCTGGTAGGTGAGCCTGCAAAACGTCAGGCAGTAACAAACGCAGAGAAAACAATCTCTTCCATCAAGAGAGAGATGGGTACAGATTACCGTGTAACAATCGACGATAAGAAATATTCCCCACAGGAAATTTCTGCTATGATTCTTCAGAAACTGAAAAAAGACGCTGAAGGATACCTTGGAGAGTCTGTTACAGAAGCAGTTATCACTGTTCCGGCATATTTCAATGATGCTCAGCGTCAGGCAACCAAGGATGCTGGTAAGATTGCAGGTCTTGATGTAAAACGTATCATCAACGAGCCTACAGCAGCAGCTCTTGCATATGGTCTTGACAATGAGAAAGAGCAGAAGATCATGGTTTATGACCTTGGTGGTGGTACATTCGATGTTTCCATTATTGAGATTGGTGATGGCGTTATCGAAGTTCTGGCAACAGCTGGTAACAACCGTCTTGGTGGTGATGACTTTGACCAGAGAATTACAGACTATATGCTTTCTGAGTTCAAGAGAACAGAGGGCGTTGACTTAAGCAACGATAAGATGGCTCTTCAGAGACTGAAAGAAGCTGCTGAGAAAGCTAAGAAAGAGCTTTCTTCCGCAACAACAACCAATATCAACCTGCCATTCATCACAGCAACAGCTGAAGGACCGAAGCATTTTGATATGAACCTTACAAGAGCTAAATTTGACGAACTTACACACGATCTTGTTGAGAAAACAGCAGAGCCGGTTCGCCGTGCACTTTCTGATGCAGGTCTTACTGCTTCTGATCTTGGACAGGTGCTTCTGGTTGGTGGATCTACACGTATCCCGGCTGTACAGGATAAAGTAAGACAGTTAACTGGCAAAGAGCCAAGCAAGGCCTTGAACCCAGATGAGTGTGTTGCACTTGGTGCTTCTATCCAGGGTGGTAAGCTTTCCGGTGAGGCTGGTGCAGGTGACATCCTTCTTCTTGATGTTACTCCACTTTCCCTGTCCATCGAGACAATGGGTGGTATTGCAACACGTCTGATCGAGAGAAATACAACTATTCCGACCAAGAAGAGCCAGATTTTCTCCACAGCAGCTGATAATCAGACCGCTGTAGATATCAATGTATTACAGGGCGAGCGTCAGTTCGCGAAAGACAACAAGTCCCTTGGACAGTTCCGTCTGGATGGAATTCCACCAGCACGTCGTGGTGTTCCGCAGATTGAGGTTACATTCGATATCGATGCCAACGGTATTGTAAATGTATCTGCTAAGGATCTTGGAACAGGTAAAGAGCAGCACATTACAATCACAGCTGGTTCTAACATGTCCGAGTCTGATATTGACAAGGCTGTTAAAGAAGCTGCTGAGTTCGAAGCTCAGGATAAGAAACGTAAAGAGGCAATTGATACAAAGAACAATGCAGACTCCATGGTATTCCAGGTTGAGAATGCACTGAAAGAAGCAGGCGATAAACTGGATGCAAATGACAAAGCTTCCGTAGAGGCTGACTTAAATGCATTAAAAGATATCCTTGCTAAATATGCAAATACAGATGAGATCGGAGATGCTCAGGTCGCTGAGATCAAAGCTGCTCAGGAGAAGATGATGGAAAGTGCTCAGAAGCTTTTCGCAAAGATGTATGAAGCACAGAACCCACAGGGCGGTGCTGGTCAGGCAGGCCCGGGACCGGACATGGGAGGAGCTTCCCAGGGCGGTAACGAGGCAGGTTACGGCGATGATGTTGTAGATGCTGACTACAAAGAGGTTTAATTGAATAATAAGTTCCAATATTTCGGAACATGAAACTACAGCCCGGTCATGATTCATGACCGGGCAGTGGTGGTGAAAGACATATTACAGGAATTGCGCCGCTGGCGTCTTCCATAAGATAACCAAATACAAAAAGTTAGGAAAAGAAATCATGGCTGATAAAAGAGATTACTATGAAGTCTTAGGCGTTGATAAGAGCGCCGATGACGCTACATTAAAAAAAGCATATCGTCAGCTTGCCAAGAAGTATCATCCCGATGTAAATCCGGGAGATAAGGAAGCTGAAGCGAAATTCAAAGAGGCAACAGAGGCTTACAGCGTCTTAAGTGACCCGGACAAGAGAAGACAGTATGATCAGTTTGGTCATGCCGCTTTTGAAAACGGCGGCGGTGGCGGAGCAGGCGGTTTCGGCGGCTTTGATTTCTCCGGCGCAGACATGGGTGATATCTTCGGAGATATTTTCGGAGATCTGTTTGGAGGCGGCGGAAGCCGCAGACGTGCCAATAATGGACCTATGAAGGGTGCAAACCTGCGTGCACGCGTGAATATCACCTTTGAGGATGCTGTATTTGGCTGTGAGAAAGAACTTGAGATTACTCTGAAAGATGAATGTACTTCCTGTCACGGTTCTGGAGCTAAGGCTGGTACCTCACCGGTTACCTGTCCGAAATGTAATGGTGAAGGACAGATCGTTTACACCCAGCAGTCCATGTTTGGCATGGTTCGTAACGTTCAGGTGTGTCCGGATTGTCATGGTACTGGCAAAATTATCAAAGATAAATGTCCGGATTGCCGTGGTACCGGCTACATTTCCAATCGCAAAAAAATTAAGGTATCTATTCCAGCTGGTATTGACAATGGTCAGAGTATCCGTATCCGTGATAAAGGTGAACCTGGCACAAATGGAGGTCCGAGAGGCGATCTGCTGGTAGAAGTAAATGTAGCACGCCATCCGATTTTCCAGAGACAGGATATGAATATTTACTCTACTGCACCGATTACTTATGCACAGGCAGCGCTTGGCGGCGAAGTCAAACTGAATACAGTAGATGGAGAAGTTCTCTATGAAGTGAAACCAGGAACTCAGACAGATACCAGAATCCGTCTGAAGGGAAAAGGTGTTCCGTCCCTTCGAAACAAGAATGTTCGCGGTGATCACTACGTAACTCTGGTTGTTCAGGTACCAACCAACCTGAATGAGGACGCGAAAGAAGCTCTCCGCAAATTTGACGAGGCATGCGGCAATCGTCCTGCAGGCAGTGCCGGCGATAGCACAGAAAAGTCCGAAAAGAAGAAAAAAAGCTTCATGGACAAATTAAAAGAGACCTTTGAAGAGTAAAAAATCAGTTTTTCCATAAAAGAATAAAGAAAAGGGGAGATATCCTCTTTTCTTTTTTTGTTACTTATTGTATATTAAAGGGTAGCCGCAACGTTACTGTCCGTGCTGCTGGTCAGGAAATGAGCAGTAACATCGCAAGAGTCCGGAAAGGAGTTTTGCCTTGAAAACAAAGAAAAGAGATTTGTTAAACCGATATATCCCCCTGTGGTCTATTGTACCTCTTGTGACCATCATGGCAGTGAATTGTCTGATTTACTGGGGAAGCAGTGCGCTTACAGCTGGCAGGTATCACTTTGATTTTACGATGGCATTTGACAGGGAAGTTCCTTTACTGCCTGTATTTGTGTGGTTTTATATTCTGGCATTTCCATTCTGGGCGGTGGGGTATTTGCTGGCGGCAAGGCGTGGTAAGGATATGTTTTACCGGTTTGTTGCCACAGATCTGACCATACATTTTATTTGCTTTATCTGCTTTATTTTAATACCGACCACCAATATAAGACCGGAGATCCCAGGAAATACCCTTTCGGAAAAGATTCTCGCTCTGGTATATTCCCTAGATGGCGGGAACAGTCCTTCTAATTTGTTTCCCTCTATCCACTGCTATGTGAGCTGGATGTGCTGGAAAGGTGTGGAAGGCTCAGAGAAGGTGCCGAAATGGTATCAGAGATTTTCTCTGGTATTTGCAATTCTGATCATTATCTCTACCCAGGTGCTGAAGCAGCATTACATTGTGGATGCAGCAGCGGCGTTGCTTCTGGTAGAGTTTTTCTGGAGATTTTATCAGAAAGGGCAGCGACATAAGTGGGTTGTGCATGTTTTTGCACATAAAAAGAAGTAACATGGACATAAAAATCCAGTAATTGGTCAGGTGAATTGAAAAATCAGAATAAAGTAACAGATAACAACCGTTTCGAAAGATGTTAAAAAATACCATATTGTGATTATGAAGAAACAGCTTTCAATAATAAGATTGGAGAAATAGTATGAAGTGGAATCGCTTTACCATCAAAACAAAAACAGAAGCAGAAGACGTTATCATCTCTGCCCTTGCAGACGTTGGAGTTGAGGGCGTAGAGATTCAGGACAAACAGCCCCTTACCGAGACAGATAAAGAGCAGATGTTTGTGGATATTATGCCGGAAGGTCCAGCGGATGATGGAATCGCCTATCTGAATTTTTATCTGGAAGAGGACACAGAAACTGCACCTGTTCTCGAGAAAGTACGTGCTGTCCTTGAAGAAGTACGCGGATACATGGATATCGGCGAAGGTACCATCACAGAATCCCAGACAGAGGACAAAGACTGGATCAATAACTGGAAGGAATATTTCCATCAGTTCTATGTAGATGACATTCTTATTGTTCCATCCTGGGAAGAAGTGAAGGAAGAAGATAAAGATAAGATGATCCTTCACATTGATCCAGGTACAGCTTTTGGAACTGGTATGCACGAGACTACCCAGCTGGTAATCCGTCAGCTGAAGAAATTTGTGACAAAAGACACCCAGATGCTGGATGTTGGAACCGGAAGCGGTATTCTTGGAATTGTAGCTTTGAAGCTGGGCGCTGCTCATGTTGTGGGAACTGACCTTGATCCCTGTGCAATTCCGGCAGTGGCTGACAATAAAGAGGCTAACGATATTAAGGATGAGACTTTTGACATGCTCATTGGAAATATCATTGATGATAAAGAAGTTCAGGATACGGTTGGATATGAGAAATACGACATTATAACAGCCAATATCCTGGCAGATGTACTGGTGCCTCTCACACCGGTTATCGTAAATCAGATGAAAAAGGGTGCTTACTATATCACCTCTGGAATCCTGGACGTGAAAGAAGAAGTAGTGGTAAAGGCAGTGAAGGATGCCGGGCTTCAGCTGGTTGAGGTAACCCATCAGGGAGAATGGGTATCTGTCACGGCCAGAAAGGAATAATTATGCAGCGCTTTTTTGTGGAGCCTTATCAGGTTCAGGAAGAAGAACACAGGATCACTCTTACAGGTCCGGATCTGAACCATATGAAAAATGTTCTGCGCATGCGCATTGGTGAGGATGTGTGGATCAGCGATGGCAGTGAGAAGGAATATCACTGTACCATAGAAGAATTTCAGGAGGACAGCGCAGTTCTTCATATCCTTTATGCTCAGGAATCCCAGTATGAGCTCCCAAGCCGGATTTATTTGTTCCAGGGTCTTCCCAAAGGGGATAAAATGGAACTGATCATTCAGAAGGCTGTGGAGCTTGGCGCCTACGCTGTTGTTCCAGTTGAAACAAGGAGATGTGTGGTGAAGCTGGATGCAAAGAAAGCGCAGAAGAAGGTTACCAGATGGCAGCAGATTTCCGAGAGCGCAGCTAAGCAGTCTAAGCGTATGCTGATCCCGGAAGTGAAAAATGTAATGAACTGGAAAGAAGCACTTGCCTTTGCAAAAGGACTGGATGTGGTTCTGATTCCTTATGAGCTTGCCCAAGGTATGAAAGAGACCCGGGAAATCCTGGCGGCAATTCAGCCTGGACAATCTGTGGGGATTTTTATTGGCCCGGAAGGCGGTTTTGAGGAGGAAGAAGTGAGAGATGCCATGGAAGCCGGAGGGAAACCGGTGACCCTGGGAAAAAGAATCCTGCGCACAGAGACAGCAGGTATGACCATGCTGTCTATTCTGATGTATACGCTTGAGTCTGTTTAAAAATATTTTAGCAATCTGCAAGACGTGCCAGAGCCTGTTTGAAAAATCATTTCAGCAATCTGCACGCCCCACTTTGCGGTATGCTTCACCTGAATTCGGCTGCCGCAGCTCGCTGCTGCGCCCTTATCCGGGTAAAGGCTTCCGCAAATTGTGATGCACATCTTGCAGAAAGCCTTTTTTTAACATGCTCTGGAAAAAAGAGGAAAAGTAAGAAATGGAAGCATATTTTGATAACTCTGCTACCACAAGATGTTATCCTGAGGTGGCAGAGATTGTAGTAAAAACAATGACAGAGGATTTTGGAAATCCTTCTGCCATGCATTTAAAAGGTGTGGAAGCGGAAAAGTATGTCCGTGAAGCTGCACAGATACTTGCCAAAATTCTCAAGGTAAATGAAAAAGAAATCATTTTCACCTCTGGCGGAACAGAGTCAAATAATCTGGCCTTGTTTGGCGGAGCGGATGCAAATAAAAGAAGCGGAAACCATATTATCACCACCTCAGTGGAGCATGCAGCTGTAGGACAGCCCGCAGAGCGCCTGGAACAGATGGGATATGAGGTGACGATAGTACCTGTAGATCACAGGGGTGTGGTTCAGCTGGAGGCGTTAGAGAAGGCTTTGCGCCCAGATACGATTCTGGTATCTACTATGTATGTAAACAATGAGGTTGGTGCCGTGATGCCAGTAGAAGAGATTGCAAAACTGGTTCATGAGAAAAGCCCGAAGGCTCTGTATCATGTAGATGCGATCCAGGCATTTGGAAAATACCGTATTTATCCCAAAAAGGCAGGAATTGATATGCTCTCTGTGAGCAGCCATAAGATTCACGGGCCTAAAGGTGTAGGATTTTTATATATCAATGAGAAAGCCAGGATTCAGCCTCAGATCTTAGGCGGCGGCCAGCAGGCCGGTATGCGGTCCGGTACAGATAATGTACCTGGAATTGCAGGACTGGGTGTTGCTGCAAAGATGGTCTACACGGATTTTGATAAGAAAATTGAGCATATGTATCAGCTGAAGGAACGCCTTGCAGAAGGTTTTCTGAAACTTCCTGATGTTCGTCTCAACGGAATGGAGATAAGAGAAGGTGCACCTCAGATCTTAAGCGCCAGCTTTCTGGGCGTGAGAAGCGAAGTGCTGCTTCATACTCTGGAAGAAAAAGGCATTTATGTTTCAGCCGGAAGCGCCTGCTCCAGCCACAAAAGAAAAGCTGCCGGAACCTTAAGTGCAATGGGAATGGAAGCAGCCCAAAGAGAAAGTACGCTGAGATTCAGTTTTTCAGAGGAAAATACATTTGAAGAAGTGGATTATGCATTGGAAGTGATCGGGCAGGTACTGCCTATGCTTCGGAGATATTCCAGACACTGATGCAGTGAGGAAAAGAAGAATGAAATGCAGCGCCGGGGAAAGTCCGGCAGCCGCATAAAATAAAGAAACAGGAGGAAATCAAATGATATTTCACGCATTTTTAATAAAATACGCAGAAATAGCTATCAAGGGTAAAAATCGATATCTGTTTGAAGATGCCCTTGTGAAGCAGATGAATATTGCTCTTTCTAAGATAGAGGGCGATTACCGCGTTGTGAAGGAGCAGGGCCGTGTTTATGTATTCTGTCCGGAGGAATACGATTTTGAGGAGGCTGTAGCTGCATTAAAAACAGTATTCGGTATTGTTTATATCTGTCCGGTAGTGATCTACGAGGACAAAGGATTTGAGCAGATGCGCTCTGACGTTGTGGAGTACATGAAGAATGTACATCCGGATTATCACGGCACCTTCAAGGTATATACAAGACGTGCAAAGAAGTCCTATCCGGTAAATTCCATGGAAGTAAGTGCAAGAATCGGTGAAAGCATTCTGGATGCTTTTCCGGAGGCAAAGGTGGATGTACATCAGCCTGAACTTACCGTTTCTGTTGAGATCCGTGAGAAAATTTATGTATATTCCAAGAGCATCAAGGGACCTGGCGGAATGCCGGTTGGAACCAATGGAAAGGCAATGCTGCTTCTTTCCGGCGGAATTGACAGCCCAGTGGCCGGATATATGATCGCAAAGCGAGGAGTTAAGATTGAAGCCGTTTATTTCCATGCTCCGCCGTATACCAGCGAGCGTGCGAAACAGAAGGTTGTGGACCTGGCGAAGCTGGTGGCAAAATACAGTGGACCGATCAGGCTTCATGTAGTAAATTTCACAGACATTCAGCTGTACATTTACGATCAGTGTCCACATGATGAGCTTACTATCATTATGCGTCGTTATATGATGAGAATTGCAGAGCATTTTGCAAAGAAGGATAACTGTCTTGGACTTATTACCGGTGAAAGCATTGGACAGGTTGCAAGCCAGACCCTGCAGAGTCTTGCAGCAACGAATGAAGTGTGTACATTACCGGTATATCGTCCGGTGATTGGGTTTGATAAACAGGAAATTGTAGAGCGTTCCTGGGAGATTGGAACTTATGACACTTCTGTTCTTCCATATGAAGATTGCTGTACTATTTTTGTCGCAAAGCATCCGGTTACAAAGCCGAATCTGAATGTGATTCGCAAGTCAGAGGAGAAACTGGCTGAGAAAATTGATGAACTGATGGAAGCGGCACTTAGCACTGCAGAAGTGATTGAAATCCAGTAAAAAAGTGGAAAAGTACTCAGAGACTGCATGAAGTCATCGAAAAAACAAAAAGAGGAACTGTGAACAGTTCCTCTGACAATCGAATATTTAATTATTCAACTGTATATTTGTCGATGATTTCCATAACGCTGTCAAGAGCAGCTCCGTCAGCATGGATATTGAGGTCGATCGGTTTGGATAAATCCAGGCTGAAGATACCCATGATAGATTTAGCGTCAATCACATATCTTCCGGATACCAGGTCGAAGTCGCAGTCAAATTTGCTGATCTCGTTTACAAATGCTTTCACTTTATCAATAGAGTTAAGTGAGATTTTTGCTGTTTTCATTGTGATATAACCTCCCTTGGATTGTTAGTAGTTTGCTTTACAGTACTCATATTACCTGTAGGCAGGATAAAAGTCAAGGTGAAAAAAGAGAAAAAATGGCAGCAGAATTAGTGAAAATGTATAAAAAATTTACAACATTACTGTGTACTGGTAATATTCCGCGGGATGCTTTTCGTGAATGAAATTTACAGAAGATCCGGGAAGTGCGGCACGAAATCACGTATTTGCATGAATTCTGTGCACCGCGGAGAAATTATCCTGCATGGTGTGGACAGTACTAGTTTTGGAGGAAAAAATGAAAAAAAAGGTTGCATTACACAATCTTGGATGTAAAGTAAACTCTTATGAGCTGGAAGCTATGCAGCAGCTTCTGGAACAGGCAGGGTATGAAATTGTACCTTTTGAACCAGGTGCTGATGTTTACGTAATAAATACCTGTACGGTAACAAATATTGCAGACCGTAAGTCCCGTCAGATGCTCCACAAGGCGAAAAAGATGAACCCGGATGCGGTGGTAGTAGCAACAGGATGTTATGTACAGACTGACGAGGGAAAACTGGAAACGGACGAAGCAGTAGATCTGGTACTTGGAAATAACCAGAAAAAAAATATTGTGGAAGTTCTGGCTGAATTTGAAAAAGAACACCAGCGTCAGGCTCATATTATTAAGATTAACCAGACAAAGGAATATGAAGAACTGGAAATCAGCCGTACAGCTGAGCATGTACGTGCTTATATTAAGGTGCAGGATGGCTGCAACCAGTTTTGCACCTATTGTATCATTCCCTACGCAAGAGGCCGCGTGCGAAGCAGGGAAAAAGAGAATATTTTAAATGAAGTGCACAAGCTGGCCAAAGCTGGCTACAAAGAAGTGGTGCTTACAGGAATTCATCTCAGTTCCTATGGAGTGGATTTTCCTGAGGACAAAAAAGAAACTTTGCTTTCTCTTATTCAGGCAGTAAATGAAGTGGAAGGAATTCAGAGAATCCGCCTTGGCTCCCTGGAACCGGGAATCGTTACGGAAGAATTTGCAAAAGAGTTGTCTTCTATGCCAAAAGTCTGCCCCCATTTTCATCTTTCCCTGCAGAGTGGGTGCGATACGACTCTTGAGAGAATGAACAGACGATATAGAAGTGCGGAGTATAAAGCAAGATGTGAACTTCTTCGCAAATATTTCGGAAATCCAGCGCTGACAACAGATGTGATCGTTGGTTTTCCAATGGAAACAGAAGAGGATTTCCAGGCCTCCTATGATTTTGTGAAAGATATTCATTTTTATGAAACCCATATTTTTAAATATTCCCGTCGCCATGGAACTAAGGCTGCGGCTATGTCCGGGCAGCTGACAGAGGCAGAAAAAGCTGTGAGAAGTGACAAAATGCTGGAGCTGCACCAGAAGCGTGCTGCAGAATATGAGACTTCTCTTCTGGGAAAGACTCTGGAAGTGCTTCTGGAGGAAGAAGTGGAGATTGATGGAAAAGCGTATTATCTGGGACATTCCAGAGAATATGTGAAAGTGGCGGTGCTGAAAACGGAGGAATACGGTGTAAATGATATTCTGGCGGTGAAAGTGGAAAAAACTTTGCAGCCACATATTTTGCAGGGAGAAGAAGTACAGGTTCTGTAGGGGCGTGACCGCGAAGCGTGTTACTGGTCGCGGAGAGAACAGTAACACACAATTGCGGAAATGACAGGCAATGCAAAATTAGGATTGTAATTTACACGTAATTATATTAAAATAAAAAAGAAATAATCGTAAGGACGTGAGAAAAATGGCAGAAAATAATCTGGGAAGTACACAATATTTCAGAACAAAACCAGATCAGGAGCTTGAAGTAAAAGAAATCCTGGACTTGGTTTACAACGCAATGGAAGAAAAAGGTTATAATCCTGTGAATCAGATCGTAGGCTATATTATGTCCGGTGATCCGACTTATATCACCAGTCATAAGGGTGCCAGAAGCATGATCATGAAGGTTGAGCGTGATGAACTTGTTGAGGAATTGCTGACCGAGTATATTAAGAACAGATCCTGGGAATACTGATTATGAGATTAATGGGATTAGACTACGGTTCCAAGACGGTGGGCGTTGCCGTCAGTGATCCACTGGGACTTACCGCACAGGGTGTGGAGACTGTCTGGCGCAAGCAGGAGAACAAGCTTCGCCAGACGATGGCACGGATTGAAGAACTGATTTCGGAATATCAGGTAGAGCGTATTGTACTTGGATATCCGAAGAACATGAATAATACTGTGGGCGAGCGGGCTGTGAAATCTCTTGAGTTTAAGGAAAAACTGGAAAAGAGGACTGGCCTGCCTGTTGTGATGTGGGATGAACGGCTGACTACGGCAGAAGCGGAGCGTACTTTGATGGAGACCGGTGTCAGACGTGAGAACAGGAAGCAGTTTCTCGATCAGATGGCTGCGGTTTTGATCTTACAGGGATACTTAGACCGAATGAATATGAATAAGGACGAAAATAATGGAGAAAATTAAATTTCAATCTGAGGATGGGATTATAGAATTTTTTGTGGAAGAACAGACTACAGTTGCAGGAATCACTTATCTTCTGGTTTCCGATTCACAGGACGATGAGGCAAACGCCTATATTATGAAAGATGTTTCAGAAGAGGGAAGCGAAGAAGCCAGCTATGAGATGGTAGAAGATGATGAAGAACTGGTGGCAATTTCCAAAGTATTTGAACAGATGTTGGATGACGTAGATCTTGAAATGTAATAATTTGCTGGGCAGATCGTGAACAGTGATGCGAAATCATGCTTTGCATGTTTTTGTGCATCGTAAAGCATGTAACCGTGAAAATACTGAACAGTTACCAGCCGAAACAAAATAAAGTCGCTTTATCCTGGTAGCGTGAGTTTGGAGGATAAAGTGCGCAAAATGGAGGATAGATTGATTGAAGACGGAAAATGAAATGAACAACAACGGGCAAAGGACTCCGGCAGCCGGAAACGGAACAAGAAAACCAAATTTCAGACATAAAAATTACAGATATAAGGCACAGCCGAAAAAGGACGGAAAAGATGGTCAGAAACAAGGACAGGATAAGCAGGCCAAGGGAAATTATAAACCTCAGTTCCGCGGTCAGGGTAAGCCTGCCTTAAAGAGACCACGCAAAAATAACAATGGCTCCAAGCTGAAGATCATTCCACTTGGTGGTCTGGAGCAGATTGGAATGAATATTACAGCTTTTGAGTATGAAGACAGTATAGTAGTAGTAGACTGCGGACTCGCTTTTCCAGAAGATGATATGCCGGGAATCGATCTTGTAATTCCGGATATTACCTACCTGAAAGAGAATATTTCCAAGGTGAAAGGATTTGTGATCACCCATGGTCATGAGGATCATATTGGTGCGCTTCCATATGTACTGAAGGAAGTAAATGCACCGATCTACTCCACCAAACTGACGCTTGCGCTGATCAGCAACAAGCTGAAGGAGCATAATCTGACTAAAACTACCAAGTTAAAAGAGGTAAAACACGGTCAGGTGATCAATCTTGGTGATTTTGCAATTGAATTTATTAAGACGAACCATAGTATCCAGGATGCATCTGCACTGGCTATTTATTCTCCTGTGGGAATCGTGGTACACACAGGTGACTTCAAGGTGGACTATACCCCTGTATTTGGAGATGCCATTGATCTGCAGAGATTTGCGGAAATCGGACGGAAAGGCGTTCTTGCCCTTATGTGTGATTCTACAAATGCGGAACGTCCGGGCTTTACCATGTCTGAGCGTACAGTTGGTCATGTTTTTGACAATCTTTTTAATGAATATAAGACTGCAAGAATCATTATCGCAACGTTTGCTTCCAATGTAGACCGTGTACAGCAGATCATCAATACCGCATACCGCTTTGGACGTAAAGTGGCAGTAGAAGGCCGCAGTATGGTAAATGTTATTACCACTGCCGCAGAACTTGGCTATCTGCGTGTTCCGGACCAGACTCTGATCGAGATCGACCAGGTAAAGAACTATCCGGATGAGCAGCTTGTTCTGATCACTACAGGAAGCCAGGGCGAGTCCATGGCTGCTCTTTCCCGTATGGCTGCCAATATCCACAAGAAGATTACCATTAAACCTAATGATGCAATTATTTTCAGCTCTCATCCGATTCCAGGTAATGAGAAAGCTGTATCCAAGGTTATCAATGAGCTTTCCATGAAAGGTGCCAAGGTTATTTTCCAGGATGCACATGTATCCGGACATGCCTGCCAGGAGGAAATCAAGCTGATCTACTCCCTTGTGAAGCCGAAATATGCAATTCCGGTACATGGTGAATATCGTCATCTGACTGCTCAGAAGCTTGTTGCAGAGGAACTTGGATATTCCAAGGACAATATTTTTATTCTGAAATCCGGAAATGTTCTGGAGATTGATGAGAATAGTGCGGCTGTTACTGGTTCCGTACACACAGGCGCAATTCTTGTAGACGGTCTTGGAGTCGGAGATGTTGGTAATATTGTACTTCGCGACAGACAGCACCTTTCCGAAGATGGTATTATGATCGTTGTCATGACATTAGAGAGACACAGCAATGTGGTACTGGCAGGACCGGATATTGTTTCCAGAGGCTTTGTGTATGTAAGAGAGTCAGAAGACCTTATGGATCATGCAAGAGAAGTGGTGGAGCTGGCTCTTGACGGATGTCTGGATAAAGGTATCACAGACTGGAGCAAGATTAAGGCAGCAGTGAAGGATGCACTTAGCGACTACGTATGGAAACGTACCAAGAGAAGTCCGATGATCCTTCCAATCATTATGGAGGCATAAGCAGAGGCGCGATGAACGAGATAAAAGACTGTATAGATGCACTTCTTGCAGCTGTACAGAACAGTGAAGAATATCAGGAATTTGAGAAATACAGAGATCTTCTGAAGGAGAACCCGGAGCTTATGGACCGTGTGAATACATTCAGAGGAAACAATTTCAGACTACAGAATGAAGCAAACAGAGATGAGCTGTTCCGGGGAACGGAGCAGCTCAACAGAGAATCCAGGGAGCTGCGCAGAGATCCCCTTGTAAACGCATTTCTTGATGCTGAGCTTACTCTTTGTAAACTTATGCAGAAGATATGCAGGACACTTACAGAGGGAATCGATCTGGACATTCCTGAGTTATAAGGAGGAAACATGGGTAATACAAGAGATCAGGTGGGAAAAGCAGGGCTTTTTGTAGCTGGTGGAATTTTCCGTACTGCTTTTTACGTCTGTGTTGCAGTGCTGATTTTCTGGATCGGCAAGTCGGCCTATCAGTTTGGCTACAATGTTTTTAACCAGCAGGCAGTCAGCCCGGGAGCAGGCCAGGAAGTGACAGTTGTGATTCCGGAAGGCTCATCCACTTATGAGGTAGCCAAGATCCTGAAAAGCAAGGGACTGATCGATGACAGTCTGGTGTTCTTTGCACAGGAGAAACTTTCTACATATAAGGGACAGATGCAGGCTGGAACTTATCTGTTAAGTACAGCTTACACTCCTACACGTATTATGGGGATTCTTGCTGGTGATGAGGAGCAGACTGGTGTTACGCAGGATACTGCCGCAGCAGCTGATACAGCGGCCCAGACAGATACTCAGACTACAGATGCAGGAACTGATACGGCTGATACCCAGAGTGCAGACGGTACAGCGGATACTCAGGCAGCTGATGGAACTGCAGGGGAAGGAGAGTCCGGACAGTGATCGTGGAGGAGAGAATGCGCACTTACATCAATTCTCTTGATATGGGGAATACTCCTTTTCTGGAAGAACTGGAAAAAAAAGCACTTGCAGGAAAGGTTCCCATTATCCGCAAGGAAATGCAGAGCTTTCTGAAAATGTTTCTTGCAGCAACCCGGCCAATGAAAATACTGGAGGTTGGAACGGCAGTAGGTTTTTCCACTCTGCTGATGTGCGAATACGGACCTGAGAATCTGAAAATAACAACAATTGAGAATTATGAAAAAAGGATCCCAATTGCCAGAGAGAATTTCAGGAAGGCAGGAAGGGAATCCCAGATAGAGTTCCTTACCGGGGATGCAGGAGAAATCCTGAAAGAACTTACTGGAACTTATGATCTTATTTTTATGGATGCTGCCAAGGGGCAGTATATGAACTGGCTGCCGGATGTGCTTCAATTAATGCATAAGGGCAGCGTTCTTGTTTCTGATAATGTTCTTCAGGAAGGGGACATTATCGAATCCCATTATCTTGTAGAGAGGCGCAATCGTACCATTTATAAGCGCATGCGTCAGTATCTCTATGAACTGAAACACAATCCGCTTTTGGAGACCTCCATTCTTCCGTTGGGAGACGGGGCATCCATCAGTGTAAAGAAAGAGGAGTTATATGCGTAAACCAGAATTATTAGTTCCGGCAAGCAGTCTTGAAGTTCTGAAGATTGCCACGGTTTTCGGAGCAGACGCTGTTTATATCGGAGGAGAGGCTTTTGGTCTTCGAGCCAAGGCCCGCAATTTTTCAAAAGAAGAGATGGCTCAGGGAATTGCATTTGCTCATGAGCATGGTGTAAAAGTCTATGTGACAGTGAATATTCTTGCGCATAATTATGATCTGGCTGGTGTAAGAGAGTACCTGAAAGAGCTTAAGGAGTTAAAACCGGACGCCCTGATCATCGCTGACCCTGGTATTTTCACCTATGCCAAGGAAATCTGTCCGGAGATTGAGCGTCATATCAGTACCCAGGCAAATAATACAAACTACGAGACTTATCGCTTCTGGTACAAGCTTGGAGCGAAGCGTGTGGTAACTGCCCGTGAGCTTTCTTTAGAAGAGATTCGCCAGATCCGTGCCAATATTCCAGATGATATGGAGATTGAGACTTTCATTCACGGAGCGATGTGTATTTCCTATTCCGGACGCTGTCTTCTCAGCAATTTCCTGGTAGGAAGAGATGCCAATCAGGGATCCTGTACACATCCGTGCCGTTGGAAATATTCCATTGTGGAAGAATCAAGACCCGGGGAGTATATGCCGGTTTATGAGAATGAGCGTGGTACTTACATTTTCAATTCCAAGGATCTTTGCATGATCGAGCACATGGATGACATTCTCACAAGCGGAATCGACAGTTTGAAGATTGAGGGTCGTATGAAGACAGCTCTTTATGTAGCAACTGTTGCACGTACTTACCGCAAGGCTATTGATGATTACCTGGAAGATCCGGCCAAATATCAGGCAAACATGTCCTGGTATCAGGAGCAGATCGCAGGCTGCACTTACCGTAAATTTACAACTGGCTTCTTTTATGGCAAACCAAGCGAGGAAGCACAGATCTATGACAATAATACCTATGAGAAGGGATATACCTATCTGGGATTTGCAGAAGCTGTAGATGAGAGAGGCTATGTGCAGATTACACAGAGAAATAAGTTTACAGTAGGAGAGATGATCGAGATCATGAAACCGGATGGAACCAATCTTCTGGTTCCTGTAAAAGCTATCTATGATGAGGAGGGCAATTCCGTAGAAAGCGCTCCCCATCCTCAGCAGAAGCTGTTTGTAGATCTTGGCGGTGGTGCAGAAGTTTATGATATTCTCCGCCGTAGTGAAGCATAAGTCTGAGAGTAATTCAGAAAAATAATCGTTACTGGTCACGGAATGAACAGTAACAAATAATCATAGGGGTAAAACTCGCAGAGCGTGTTTTACCCGTTTTCAGGAAAAAGCGTCCGCAATTTTTGCAGGGCGTTTTTTTCAATTCTGGATACATAGGAGCGGCTGATGTGAAGGTGCCTGGCGATTTCCCGCTGCGTCTGTTCCTTTTGCCCAAAGAGACCGAAACGGCAGCAGATTACCTCATATTCTTTGGAAGACAGTACAGACTTCATGGAATCCAGTACATGACGGATATCTTCTCTGGTGGAATACTCTTCCACAACGTCCACTGCCGGTCCTTCCATTACATCCAGAAGACTGATCTCATTGCCTTCTTTGTCTGTACCAATGGGTTCATACAGCGAGATTTCCCGGGAATGCTTCTTGCGGGATCGGAATAACATAAGCAGTTCATTGTTGATACACTTTCCTGCATATGTGGACAGCCGGGCTGTTTTTGTGGAATCAAATGTGGAGATGGCTTTCATTAATCCAATGGTGCCAATGGAAATCAGATCGTCCAGTTCTACATCTGTTCCCTGATATTTTTTTACTACATGGGCAACAAGCCGCAGATTACGTTCTATGAGAATATTTTTTGCTTCCATATCGCCCCTTTGGTACTGCTGAAGATAATACTGCTCCTCGGCCATTGTCAAAGGTTTCAAAAATGTCTTCAAATCGCTACCTCAAAGGGGATTTCTATATAGTCTATGAAAAATACAGGCTTTAAGTGCCTGGCTGCCTTTTTTTACTGCGGAAAAAATCGTGGCAGGATTCTTTTTATATTTTACATTGAAATAAAGGGTGAAAATCATTATAATAATGTCAGAGTAACTGCCTGGAACGTGTTTGAAAAAGGCTCTGGTTCGAAAGAGGCAGTGACAGCAGTAATAGGATTACTGTTCAACGGCAATGTTCTGAGAGGCGTGTTGCTGTGAAGGTTGTGGACAGTAACAAGAACACGAAAGACGTAAGGTGAATGATTTTGAAAAAAAAGATCGAACAGCTTTTAAACGGAAAGTTTGAATATGAACAGCCCCAGCTCCTTTTTTCCAAGGAGAAGATTTCCCTGACCATGAAAGCAGGGGAGACGAAGAGAGGGGAAGTGTACGTTGGAACAGAGGATAATCAGAAGATCCGCGGTTATGTTACTTCCTCCAGCCGCCGGGTGGTACCGGGAATGGACCATATTTCAGGAACTACTGTGCGTCTCCCGCTTGGAATTGATACGGTAGGACTTGCCCCAGGAGAAAACCTGAAGGGATGGCTGTGTTTTACTACAAATATTGGAGAGGCTCGTCTTCCTTTTGAAATTGAGATCGAGAAAGAGGAAATACGCAGTTTTTCAGGTGTGGTAGGGAATCTGGACGAATTTGTAAAAGTTGCCCGGGATGATTTTAAAGAGGCATTCCGTATTTTTAAAGATGCCAGCTTCACCAGAATTCTGGAAAATGAGGATCAAAAGATCCAGACACTTTATTATGGTCTGTCCAGACAGCCGGTGACATATCAGCATCTGGAAGAATTTCTCATTGCCGCAGGCAAGAAGGAAAAAGTAACCATAAGTGCCAGAGAGGTGGGCAAAGAATACTATGAGTTGAAAGACTCTTTGAAAGAATCTTTTTATATTCAGAGAAGCGGATGGGGGCATCTGCGCCTTGATGTGGAAGCTGTTGGAGAGTTTCTGGAAGTTCCCCGCAAGGTGGTAACAGACGAAGATTTTATTGGCAGCCATTATGAAGTGGAATATCTGGTACACAAGGAGAAATTAAGACAAGGCAATCAGTTTGGCAAAATTATAGTAAAAAGCCCTTATCAGGAGATTACTTATACCGTTGTTGCATCCACAAGTGGTAAACTGGATGTAGATATCCGTCTGACTCAGGAGAAGAGTAAACTGGATCTTCAAAAAGACTGTCTGGCCTACTTGTGCTATGAGACTGCTGTGGCAAGCTGTCTTGCGGGAAAGGAGAATCCAGGGGTCAACAGCTGGATGGATTTTTCCACCTGGAGTGCAAGCAGCCACTATATTCTGAACCAGCTTCACCAGTCCGGATGTGATTATCCGGAATACCAGATGTATGAGGCCTTTCTTCTTTACATGGAGAACCATCATGAGGAAGCAAGAGTTCTTCTGGAAAGCTATCAGGATAAATCCTATACAAGAGATGATCTGGAGTTTGCTGGAATTTATCTGTATCTGTGCACGCTTACCGGTTTATATAAGGACAAGGTTCACGCCCTGTCCAGAATCCGCAATTTTTACATGCAAAAAAGTGACAGTTTTCCGCTTTTATGGATCCTGCTGAAGCTGGATCCTGCATACAAGGAGACTCCGTCCAAGGCATTATTTGTGCTGGAAGAGCAGTTTGGCAAGGGCTGCAGGAGTCCGTTCCTCTATCTGGAAGCATGGAAGATCATCTGCAAGGACATGACTCTTCTTCACAGGCTGAACAGCTTCTGGGGACAGGTATTCCGTTTCGCGGCAAGAAGAAACCTTCTTACAGAGGAGCTGGTAATGCGTCTTGCATATCTTTCTGGGTATGAGAAAGATTATAACGAAAGTATTTATCAGGCATTGGCAAAGGGCTATGAACAGTATTCTTCAGAGGATACCCTGGAAGCCATCTGCAAATATGTGATGAAGGGAAACCCAAGAAAGACCGAATATTTCCGCTGGTTTTCCCTGGCAGTGGAGCATGGGCTGCGTCTTACAAGACTTTATGAGTATTATGTGGAGACTATGGACACTTCCAGACGGATTGAGCTTCCAAAGGCTCTTCTCATGTATTTTACTTACAACAGCGATTCCCTTGGAGATTCCAAGCGGGCATTTATTTATTCCTGCATTATTGCAAATAAGGAAAAAGAGCCGGCAGCATACCAGCGCTATATGTCAGGTATGCGGGATTTCGCCAGGAAAAAACTGGCTGAGGGCAAAATGAATGAGAGCTACGCCGTTTTATATCAGGAGTTTCTGATGGAGCCTCGCACAAAAGAGGCGGCAGATTCCATTGCGCAGAAAATGTTTACCCACCGCCTTTATTTTGATGATAAAAAAGTCCGCTATGTGATCGTTCGTCACAGTCAGATGGAATCAGAGGAGACTTATACCTGTGTTCAGGGCGTAGCTTATCCAAGAATTTATACAGAAGATGCTGCTATCCTTTTTCAGGATGACAAGCAGCGCAGATACAGTGCTACTGTAGATTACAGCTTGAAGAAGACCATGGATGAGGATGGGGCAGTGAGAAAAGTTCTTGCCCTTGGCGTGGACGAGCCAGGTGTGCTTCTTCATTATTGCGAAAGCCATGAACTGGACAAAGATAATCTGGATATTTTTCAAAGACTGGTCAAATCCGATGCTTTTTGCATGGAGTATAAGCAGAAGGTACGTCGCAGGATTCTGGATTATTATGCAGAGCATGTATTTGGCGAAGATCTGGATCAATATTTAAAGCAGATGGATTATCGGGAATACGCCCGTGTGGACAGGCAGAAGCTTCTGGTGGTCCTTATAAGCCGCGGCCTTTTTTCCCAGGCACAGGCCATTGTGGAGGAATTCGGCTATGAGGGCGTGGACATGCGAAGCCTTCTGAAACTGGTGAGCCGCATGATCGTGCGCTGCGACATGCTGGAAGATGAGGAACTTCTGGCTTTGGCATCTGATGTTTACAGAAATGGATTTTATGATGAGGTGATCCTCACATATCTTATGAAATATCGTTTTGGACCTGTGGATGAAATGTTTTCCATCTGGAAAAGTGCTGTGGGATTTGAAATGGATACCTATGATCTGGAGGAAAAAATCCTTCAGCTTCTTATGTTTACCACGGATTACCGCAAGGAGGGAGAGCATGTTCTGGAATCTTACATTCGCCATTCCGGAAGGGAGTGGATCGTAAGCGGATATCTGACCCATGTTTCCTATGGCATTTTTGTAAAAGAATACACCATGAGTCCTTTTGTGAAAAACTGTCTGTTGAATGCATATATGCAGAAATGGATGGTAAATGAAGTCTGCTATCTGGCTTTGTTTAAAGAGCTTTCCAGGGAAAAGAGCAGAAAAGAGGCTCTTCTTTCCATAGAAAAAGAGCTTCTGAAAATGTGCATGGACAAAGAAATGGTATTTTCTTTCTTCCACAGACTTCCACCGGAAATTCTGAGCCTGTATCAGATGGATGACAAAACATGTGTGGAATATCACACCAGCCCGGAGGCGAAGGTAACCCTTGTATATGCTTTGGATACCGGACTTGGACGTGCGCTGGAATATAAGACAGAGCCTCTTAAGAATGTATATGAGGGTATTTTTACCAAGCCGTTTACCATGTTTTACGGGGAAACTTTGCATTATTATTTTTCAGAGGAATGTAATGGACAGACCAAAAGAACGCCGGAGCGGGTACTTGGAATGAGCAAGGTGGAAGGTACACCGTTCAGCAAGTACCAGATGATTAATCAGATTTTGTCTGCGCGGAAACTGGACAAGCATCATGAGGTGAAACAGGGACTGAAGCAGTATTTCCGCCAGGAACAGTATGTAAAAGAAATGTTTGTCATTACAGAAGAGGACTGAATATATGAACGAAATTCGTGATTTGATCATAGGAATTGATTTTGGAAAAGACTATTCCCAGATCTGCTATTATGACCGGAAAGGGGAGGAACCCTGCTCTGTGTCCATGAAGGTTGGTGCTCAGGAGTTTGAAGCACCTACCTGTATTTGCAGGCGCGGAGAGCATAAAGAGTACACCATTGGTCTTGAGGCAGTTTATTTTGCCCGGGAAAAAGGGGGACAGATGGTAGATGACCTGTATGGAATCTGTAAGAAAGAAGACAATGTGCAGATTCTGGGAGAACAGGTGGAGCCATGGGAGCTGCTTCAGGTTTTTCTGGAGGGTATGCTGAAATTTCTGGGAGTTGCAGATCTTGTAAAAAATACAAAATGTCTGGTGATCACAAGTCCTGAGATTGAGGATCCCCAGGTGAAAAATATGGAAAAAGCCTGCCAGGCCATTGGTTTTTCGAAGGATCAGTACATGCTGATAGACCATGGAGAGAGCTTTTATTATTATTCCCTTACTCAGAAAAGAGAGACCTGGAACCGGAGTATCGGCTGGTATTCTTTTCACCAGGATGAAGTGAAGTTTCAGCAGCTGACTATGGACAGTAGTACAAGGCCGGTGCTGGTACGCCTTGAGGAGCCGAAGAAGACGGTCCTTCCATCTCTTACAGCACCTGAGGAAGAGGGAGAGAAGGCTGTGGAAGCCAGAGATGAGGCTTTCCGCGATTTTATTAAGGAGACTCTTGGAACCGGTCTTTTTTCCAGCATTCAGATTACAGGATATGGTTTCAGCCCGGATTGGGCGAAAATGTCCATTGGAAGCCTTTGCATGCAGCGAAGAAAGGTTTATTATGGAAATAATCTTTTTGCAAAAGGTGCATGTGCAGCTGGAAAGGAGCGCCTTGAGGATAAGATCCTGAAGGGGTACCGTTATATGAGTCCTGCTCTTGTGCTGAAAGATGTGGGAATGGAAATGCGGGTGATGGGTGCACCGGCGTATTACCCGCTTATTGAGGCTGGTAAGAACTGGTATGAGTGTAAAGCTGGATGCGAGCTGATCCTGGATGATATAACAGAGCTCGTTTTTGTTGTTGGAACCTTCGGCGAGAAGCACAAGAAGAAAGTAATTATGGGACTGCCCGGACTTCCTGAGCGTCCCAATAAGACTACAAGACTGTCTCTGGCCCTTGCATATGTGTCACAGAAGAAATGCCGCGTTGTTGTAAAAGATCTTGGATTTGGAGAAATGTTCCCTTCCAGTGGCAAGGTCTGGGACGAACTGGTAGAGTGGTAAAGGAGGCTGGAAATGAGCGGTTATATTTTATGTCAGACAAAAAAGGCGGACAAGCCGTTTTTTGTGGAGAGTATTAATACCAATATTTACTCACTGGAGGAGCTTTGCTACTTTCTGTACCACAATCTTTATCTGGTGGATTCTTCTGTTATAAATGAAAATCTCTGTACCTGGATCAGCGAGGAACTGGATCTGCCAAGGCTGGCAGCCAAGCTACGTCCTCATCTTGGTAAGTTTGCCAGTGCGGAGGATGTGCTTTATCCGGTATTTAAGGAGATCAATTATCTTACTTACGATGAGCTGAAGGCATTGAATGTAAAGCTTGCCAAGCTGGATCAGGAGGCACCTCTTCTTCGAAAAAAGAGAAAAGGGGATGCCCTGGTAGCGAATAAGATGTATGTAAGTGCCATCAAGGTGTATCAGCAGCTTCTGAAAAAAGAAGGGCTGGAGCAGATAAGACCGGGACTGACCATGAGTGTGTGGCATAACCTTGGATGTGCGTACAGCTATCTTTTTCAGATGGAGAAAGCAATGGAGTGTTTCTGGGAGGCGTTCCTTACCCAGAGCGATCCTAAGGAGCTGGTTTGCTATCTGCTTGCTTATCGCAGCGTGAAGAAGCCGCAGGAGTATGAGAACAGGCTGAAGGAGCTGAATGTATCGGAGGAAGTGAAGGATACTTTAAAAAAGGCATTGGATGAGTTTGCGCAGAAAAAGGAGGTCAGCATAAGACCAGGGAAGGCGGATGAAATGCTGGAGAAGCTGACTGGAGAGTATCATAGGAGCACAGGTTCGTGATGAACCTGTGCTTTGTTGGTTGGTGAGTGAAAAGTTATTTAAGGCGGACGCATTCGGACAATGGTTATTACTCACTCGCCGGCGCAACGCTACGATGAACTAATCGCTAACTGCGACTAATGCGTTCGGGAGAGCCCTCACGCATAAGTCTTCGTAAGCGCTGGATTTCATCTACGCTAAGAACGCGCCTGAAATGGCTCGCTAGAGCAATAACCATTGTCCAAATGCTATGTATTGGTTATTACTGTTCACTGGTAACGTTCCGCGAGGTGTTTTTGTGAACAAAGTTCACAGAAAACCCGAGAATTGCGGCGCGAAATCATGCTTTGCATGATTTCTGTGCATCGCGAAGCGCGTTACTGTGAACGGAGTGAACAGTAACTATTGGCTGGAACTTGCTCGTCAAATTGCAAAAACTATATTGACAGAATTACTTTCGTATGCTACCATACAACCATGCTTTAACATGGTAGAGTGAAAACGCACTAAAATAATGAGAATTAGATTTCAGGAGGATAGATATTATGAAAAAAAGAATGCTGGCGATTATGATGAGTGCCTTGGTGGCAGCAGGTATCTGCTCTGGTGTGACTGTTTATGCAGATGCAGACAGCAAGACACTGACTGTTGGATTTGATGCAGAGTATCCGCCTTTTGGTTATATGGATGAAAGTGGCGAATATGTTGGCTTTGACCTGGATGTGGCACAGAAGGTATGTGATAATCTTGGATGGGAGCTTGTAAAGAAACCAATTAACTGGGATTCCAAGGATATGGAGCTGAATTCCGGAAATATTGACTGTATCTGGAATGGCTTTACCATCAATGGACGTGAGGATGATTATACATGGTCTGATCCATATCTGAATAACGAGCAGGTTATGGTAGTCACTTCCGATTCCGGAATTGAGACACTGGCAGATCTGGCAGGGAAGAATGTTGTAGTACAGGCTGCATCTGCAGCACTTGATGCTTTGAACAGCGAGGATAACAAAGAACTGACAGACAGTTTTGCATCCCTTACAGAGAATCCGGATTACAATACCGCATTTATGAATATTGATTCTGGCGCAGCTGATGCTGTTGCTGTTGATATCGGAGTTGCCAAATATCAGCTGGCTCAGAGAGAAGAGGGTAAATATAAGATCCTTGACGAGCCGATTCAGAGCGAACAGTACGGTATTGGATTTGCCAAAGGAAACGAGGAGCTTCGTGATACCGTATGGACCGAGGTTATGAAGCTGTATGATGAGGGCGAGATTGATAAACTGGCTGAGCAGTATGGTGTAGCTGACATGCTTTGCCTGGGAGATGAGAAAGCAGCGGATAAGACAGAAGAGAGCACAGATGCGGCAGAAGAAAATGCAGATTCTGATGAGGCAGCTGACGCAGATACTGCTGAGGATGAGGCTGAATAATTCACATAGACTATAAACACGAATATACGCAAAAAAGAGGGTACCTGGCGCACCCTCTTTTCTTAGCGAGAAGGGGTCTGCTCCAAAAGAAGGAGCTTGATTCGCAGAATGTGAATTATAGAATGAAATGAAACGTGAAATGCGATCCCTTAGAACACAAGTATCAACAGGAGGAACACAGTAACTATGAGTTTTAGTGTAATGTTAAGCCAGCTTGCAAAGGGAATGACCGTAACTACGGAAATTTTCTTTGTAACCCTTATATTTTCCCTGCCACTTGGCCTTCTGGTCTGTTGGGGTAAAATGTCCAAAATAAAGATAATCAGATGGATCGTTTCTGCTTATATCTCCATTATGCGCGGAACACCTCTTATGCTGCAGCTGATGGTAGTATATTTCGGACCATATTTTATTTTTGGAATCCGAATTTCCATGGGTTACAGCCTGATCGCTGTATTTATTGCTTTTGCAATTAATTATGCCGCTTATTTTGCAGAAATCTACCGTGGTGGAATTGAATCCATGCCAGTAGGTCAGTATGAAGCAGCCAGAATCCTTGGCTACTCAAAAGCACAGACCTTCTTCCGCATCATTCTTCCCCAGGTATTTAAACGGATTTTGCCATCTATTACCAACGAAGTAATCACTCTGGTAAAGGATACTTCATTGGCGTTTGTTGTAGCGGTAGCTGAAATGTTCACTTTGGCGAAACAGATTGCCAGCTCTCAGACCACGATGGTGCCGTTTGTGGTAGCGGCTGTATTTTATTATGTATTTAACCTGCTGGTAGCAGTGATTATGGATAAAGTAGAGAAAAAACTGAACTATTACCGCTAATAATTTATCATCAACCTGCAGTGAATATACATTGTAAAACTGTGTGCGGGTAACCAGAAGGAGTCACTATATGAAATTATTTGAAATGAAACACATAAAGAAAAGTTTCGGAGCCCTGGACGTTCTCCGTGACATTTCCCTGGAAGTAGACAAGGGCGAGGTTCTTAGTATTATCGGTCCCTCCGGCTCTGGTAAGTCTACATTGCTTCGCTGTGCCACTGGTCTGGAGACACCAGACGGCGGCGAAATCATCAAAAACGGAAAAATCGGATTGGTTTTTCAGAATTTTAACCTTTTTCCCCATTTTTCCGTGATTAAAAATATTACAGACGCTCCTATCAAAGTCCAGAAACGAGACAAAAAAGAAGTCTACGCTCAGGCCAGAGAACTGCTGAAGAAAATGGGACTCTCAGATAAAGAAAACTATTATCCATACCAGCTTTCAGGTGGACAGCAGCAGCGAGTTTCCATCGCCAGAGCCCTTTGCATGAACCCGGATATTCTTTTCTTCGATGAGCCCACATCTGCTTTGGATCCGGAGCTCACTGGCGAAATCTTGAAAGTAATCAAAGACCTGGCAGCCGAGCATATCACCATGGTGATTGTTACCCATGAGATGAGCTTTGCTCGTGATATCTCCGACCGGATTATCTTTATGGATGACGGTCTGATCGCAGTGGAAGGCACTCCGGAAGAGGTATTTTCATCAGAACATGTAAGAATGAAGGAATTCCTTGGGAAATTCCATCAGGGGCTTGCTTAAAATCTTTGGATGTTATATAATCCCCTTGTATGTGGAAAAAAACAGTTGATCCGCAAAGTAAATGATAAAAACTTACTTAGAAACAGGAGAGAAAGAATGAGTACAGACAGATATACAAGCCCTTTGTCTGAGCGTTATGCCAGCAAGGAAATGCAGTACATTTTTTCACAGGATATGAAATTCCGCACCTGGAGAAGACTCTGGATCGCTCTGGCAGAGACTGAGAAGGAGCTTGGACTGAACATCACCCAGGAACAGATTGATGAACTGAAAGCTCATGCAGACGATATCAACTATGATGTTGCCAAGGCCCGTGAGAAAGAAGTGCGTCACGATGTTATGTCCCATGTATATGCTTACGGTGTGCAGTGCCCGAAAGCAAAGGGAATCATCCACCTGGGAGCAACATCCTGTTATGTAGGAGATAATACAGACATTATTGTTATGACAGAAGCTCTGAAACTGGTTCAGAAGAAACTGGTAAACGTAATTGCAGAGCTTTCCAAGTTCGCTGACAAATATAAAGATCAGCCTACACTTGCATTTACCCATTTCCAGCCGGCACAGCCGACTACCGTTGGAAAGCGTGCCACACTGTGGACACAGGAATTCATGATGGATCTTGAAGATCTGGAATATGTTCTTGGCACCATTAAGCTTCTTGGTTCTAAAGGTACTACAGGTACACAGGCAAGCTTTCTGGAACTGTTTGAAGGAGACCAGGAGACAATCGACAAGATCGATCCGATGATCGCTGCCAAGATGGGATTCAGGGAATGCTATCCGGTATCCGGACAGACCTATTCCCGTAAAGTTGATACCCGTGTTGTCAATGTTCTGGCAGGAATTGCAGCAAGTGCACACAAGATGTCAAACGATATCCGTCTTCTTCAGCATCTGAAAGAAGTAGAGGAGCCATTTGAGAAATCCCAGATTGGATCTTCCGCTATGGCTTATAAGAGAAACCCGATGAGAAGTGAGCGTATTGCTTCCCTTTCCAGATATGTGATGGTAGATGCCCTGAATCCAGCCATCACCTCTGCTACCCAGTGGTTTGAGAGAACTCTGGATGACTCCGCCAACAAGCGTCTTTCCGTACCGGAAGGCTTCCTTGCAATTGACGGAATCCTGGATCTGTGCCTGAATGTTGTAGATGGCCTTGTGGTTTATCCGAAGGTTATCGAGAAACACATGATGGCTGAGCTGCCATTTATGGCTACTGAGAACATTATGATGGACGCAGTAAAAGCAGGTGGAGACCGTCAGGAGCTTCATGAGCGCATCCGTGAGCTTTCCATGGAAGCAGGCAGGAATGTTAAGGTAGAAGGTAAGGACAACAACCTTCTTGAGCTGATCGCAGCAGATCCGGCATTTAACCTGACCCTGGAAGAGCTTCAGAAGACCATGGATCCGAAGAAATATGTGGGACGTGCCAAAGAGCAGACCGAAAGCTTTATTGCAAAAGTTGTAAATCCGGTTCTGGATTCCCACAAGGAAATGCTTGGAATGACAGCTGAGATTAATGTATGATAAAAGGTTGTTAATTTCTTTTTTAATGAAATTCAGATCAGACACAGGAGGAATTTGAGTTATGATCAAAGCAGTAGTTGGAGCAAACTGGGGAGATGAAGGTAAGGGTAAAATTACCGACATGCTCGCTGAGAAAGCTGATATTATCGTTAGATTCCAGGGTGGTGCAAATGCAGGACATACCATTGTAAACGACTATGGTAAATTCGCACTTCACACTCTGCCGTCAGGTGTATTTTACGGACACACCACAAGTGTGATCGGCAACGGTGTTGCACTGAATATCCCTGTATTTTTCAAAGAATACAATGAGGTTGTAAGCAAAGGTGTTCCGGCACCGAAGATTCTGATCTCTGACAGAGCACAGATGGTTATGCCGTACCACATTCTGTTTGACCAGTATGAGGAAGAGCGTCTGGGAGGCAAATCTTTCGGTTCTACTAAATCCGGTATCGCACCTTTCTATTCTGACAAATATGCAAAAATCGGTTTTCAGGTAAATGAGCTTTTTGACGAGGATCGCCTGAAGGAGAAACTGGCAAGCGTTTGTGAAACTAAGAACGTTCTTCTTGAGCACTTATACCACAAACCGCTTCTGAACGTTGATGAGCTTTTTGCAGAGCTGATGGAATACAAGAAAATGGTTGCACCATATGTATGCGACGTTTCCTTGTATCTGAATAATGCACTGAAAGAGGGCAAGGAGATCCTTCTTGAGGGACAGCTTGGAACTTTGAAAGACCCTGACCATGGTATTTACCCAATGGTTACCTCTTCTTCCACACTGGCAGCATATGGTGCAATCGGAGCAGGTGTGCCTCCATATGAGATCCAGAAAATTGTTGTTGTAAGCAAGGCTTATTCCAGCGCAGTAGGTGCCGGTGCATTTGTTTCCGAGATTTTCGGAGAAGAGGCTGACGAGCTTAGAAGACGCGGTGGTGATGGCGGAGAATACGGTGCTACCACTGGACGTCCGAGACGTATGGGATGGTATGACTGTGTTGCATCTAAATACGGCTGCCGTCTTCAGGGTGCTACAGATGTGGCATTTACAGTACTTGACGTACTTGGCTATCTGGATGAGATCCCGGTTTGTGTTGCTTACGATATCGACGGAGAGATTACCACAGACTTCCCGACCACAGCCAGACTTGAGAAAGCAAAACCGGTGATCGAGAAGCTTCCAGGATGGAAATGTGATATCCGTGGAATAAAGAACTATGAGGATCTTCCGGAGAATTGCAGAAAATACATCGAATTCATCGAGGAGAAGATCGGATACCCGATCACCATGGTTTCCAACGGACCAGGAAGAAACGATATTATTTACAGAAATAAATAATTGGGAAAAAAGCGGCTGCGTATCAGACGCTTGTAAGTAAGAATACATTACTGGTTACAGAGTGATCGGTAATTGAAATGTGACTGCGCCGGAGGTTCTCTCCGGCGTATCTTGTATCTAGTACATCGAATATTAAGTAACTGCCATATTGACTTGTCTGATTTTTATCTGCTGCGCCAATATAGCAGAAACTTAATTTTCGATGCTCTAGATGACAAAAAAGAAAACGGATTTTATAAAGGAATAAAGAATGAAAAATTTTAAACGTGCAGCTGCCATTCTGGGAGTGGTAGTCTTACTGGCAGTTTGCTGTCTGCCTATGATCTTTGCTTTTGGCAGCGGCGATAACGCACAGGGGAATTTTAAGGCGGCAGTAGGTACTGTAATTCTGGTGCCAGTGCTGGCTTATGTATTTCTTATGGTTTATAAACTTTTGAAGAAAGAGGAAAAGGAGGTCGCAGGCGAAGTGAAAAACATAATTTTTGATGTGGGACAGGTTCTGGTTTCCTATGATTGGGAAAGCTATCTGAAAGCGTTCCACTTTTCGGCAGAAGAAGAGAAGCTGATTGCTGAGAAGGTTTTTAAGAGCCAGATCTGGAATGAGCGTGACCGTGGCCTGTTTCCTGAAGAAGAATACCGGAAACAGTTTATCGCAGAACTTCCGGCCGAGTACGAAGCGGATGTAAAGCGTGTGATCGAAGAATCAGGAAAAACAATTGGAATTAAGGATTACGCCGAAACCTGGACCAGCTATCTGAAAAGCCAGGGCTATCATCTGTACATTCTGTCAAACTACAGCCAATTCATGCTGGATCAGACAAGACCAGGTAAAATGCCTTTTCTGAAAAATATGGATGGTGTGATTTTCTCCTGTGAGGTTCAGCAGATCAAACCGGAGGCTGATATTTATGAGACACTTCTTTCCAGATTCGGTTTAAAACCGGAGGAGAGCGTTTTCCTGGATGACCGCCCGGAGAACTGCGAGGCTGCAAGAAAGCTTGGTATTCATGCCATTGAATTCCATGATCTGAAGCAGGCTGCAAAGGAACTGGAGAAGCTTGGAGTAAAATAGAAAAAAACAGCAAAACAGGAAAGTTAACGCCCCGGCTTCAGCTAGTACTTCAGAAGCCGGGGCGTTTCGGGGAGGATATAAGTTAATCTCGCTTATCTTTTGTAATGCGTCATCATTGAAGGGGGTTCAATGAATTTGTTGGTTCATTTTACTGAACACTCATAGTATGAACCTGTCACTGGCTTTTTATACATATGTTACAGAAAAATAGTATGAATTTTATGGAAAATCTGCAAGAAAATTTTGGAAAAAAAATAAGATTTGTGTTTTTCAGTAAAAGATGGTATAATAAATTTCAGCTGTAAAACGGCATAATTACGAAATTTTGTTGAAAAGAGGAATAAGAAATGAGCGACAAGACCATTTTAGAGCAGTGGCGTGCCATTGCCTATGACCAGCAGGCAGATCGTAATAAACTTCAGCAGTTCTGGGCAAAATATTTTAACATTGAGAAGAACATTTATGCACAGCTTCTTGAGAATCCGGACGAAGTAGTTACTGGTACAGTTAAAGAGCTGGCTGAGAAATATAATCAGGAAGTGCTCACCATGGTTGGTTTCCTTGATGGAATCAATGACAGCCTTAAGGTTCAGAACCCGATCGAGACTATGGATGAGAATACTACCGTAAGTCTTTGTTTTGACAAAGAGCTTCTTTACAAGAACATGGTAGACGCTAAGGCTGACTGGCTTTACAATCTTCCACAATGGGACAAGATCTTTACCCCGGAGAAACGTAAAGAGCTTTATCTTGAGCAGAAGAAATCCGGTACTGTTGTAAAGGCACACAAGATCGGACGTAACGATCCGTGTCCATGCGGAAGCGGAAAGAAATATAAATTCTGCTGCGGTAGAAACAAATAATAAAATGTGAATATAGACCGGGATCCGGTGGATTCCGGCTGTGGGGACGGATTGCAATGGTGGATGACTGCCAGGCAATCCGTTTCGTGTATATTTATAGGAAAATTAGTTGATTTATGAGTTCTACAAGTATGAATCAGTTTGCTTTGTGCGAGTAATGAGTGAAACACGCAGAGTGGATTTGAATTTAGAAAGAGAGAAGAGAATTTGAGTTTATTTTGTTTTTGCGCCGGGATTTTAAGCCTGGCTTATTATGTGCTGATCGTGGTATATGCTGGCATTACAGCTGATTTTGCCTGGTTCTGGGTACTGCTTACAGCGGTTCTGGAAGGCGGCGCAGTACTGATCCGCTATGGCAGAAATCATCCGGGAATTTTCCCTGGATGGCTGGGAACTGTGATCATGGTGGCTGTGCTGATCGGAATTGTCTGTTTTGGATTTATCTGCAGCTGTGTGATTTCCGGAATGAAGTCTTCCGGGAAAAAGAACCTGGATTATGTAGTTGTGTTAGGCGCTCATGTAAAAGGAGATGTACCATCCAAGGCCCTGGAACTTCGTCTGAAGGCGGCACTGAAATATGCCAGGGAGAATGAAGATACCACGCTGATCCTTTCCGGCGGACAGGGCTTTGGGGAGGATATTACGGAAGCAAAATGTATGGAGAATTATCTGACAGCGCATGGTATTTCACAGGAGCGGCTGGTGTTGGAAGAGAAGTCTACAAGCACGAAAGAAAATCTGAAATTTTCCGATGAGCTTACCGGGTGCAGTAAGAAAAATACGGGAATATTGTCAAATAATTTTCACGTGTACCGGGCAGTAAAATTGGCGGAAAAGCTGGGATATAAACATCCTTATGGAATTGCGGCGGTATCAGATCCTATTATGCAGGTGCATTATGTGGTGCGGGAAGTAGCAGCACTTGTAAAAGAAAAACTTCGGGGAAATATCTAATTTTTTATCATCTTTATTTTGCAGATTATTGACAAACCCAAAACCCAAGGCTATAATGGGACACAGTGATAAGAAAACACGTTGACGAGAAGAGTAAACTGTGGAATGTTTCAGAGAGAGGCAGGCGGCTGGAAATGCCTTATCAGGAAACAGTTGAAAACTACCTCCGAGTGGCCCTAATCCGGTCCGGTGATTCCGTTACCATCAAATAAGTGGCCTGGTTTACAGATACGTATGCTATGGCAAGCAGGGTGGAACCGCGAGTATATTCGTCCCTTACAGTGTGAGAGCATTGTAAGGGGCTTTTGTTTTTCACGAGCAATGAGTTAAAGTCCACGTTTGTGTGTGACCTTGGAGACTGCAGCTCGTCTCGTCCCTGCATGGGAGTACAGAAAATGTTTGGTTTTCAGTGCTCAGTCAAACGTTACCATACGTTTTTCGTATCAGACAGTTTCCTGCCGGATACAGTTTCAGAAAAAGAAAAGGAGACACGAATCATGATTATCACATTAAAAGACGGTTCTAAAAAAGAATACGCAGAAGCAAAATCCGTTATCGACATCGCGGCTGATATCAGCGAAGGCCTTGCAAGAGTTGCATGTGCAGGAGAGGTTGACGGAGAAGTTGTTGACCTTAGACATGTAGTTGACAAGGACTGCGAGTTAAGCATCCTGACATTTGAGGATGAGGGTGGAAAAGGCGCTTTCCGTCACACCACATCCCACATTATGGCACAGGCAATCAAGAGACTGTACCCGGATGTAAAGCTTGCAATCGGACCATCTATTGCAGACGGATTTTATTATGATATTGACAGCGAGAACCCGATCACTACAGAGGATCTTGCAAAGATCGAAGTTGAGATGAAGAAAGTGGTAAAGGAAGCACTTCCGATTACCCGTTTTACCAAATCCAGAGAAGAAGCGATCGCATTCTTCAAAGAGAAAAATGAGCCATATAAAGTGGAGCTTATCGAAGATCTTCCAGAAGATGCTGAGATCAGCTTTTATCAGCAGGGTGAGTTTGTTGACCTTTGTGCAGGACCTCACCTTATGACAACCAAACCGGTAAAAGCATTCAAGCTTACCAGCATTGCAGGTGCTTACTGGAGAGGAAGCGAGAAGAATAAAATGCTTACCAGAATCTACGGAACTTCTTTCACAAAGAAAGCAGATCTGGAAGAATATATTACCCGTATGGAAGAGGCGAAGAAACGTGACCACAGAAAGCTTGGTAAAGAGCTTGGTCTGTTCATGATGAGCGACGAAGGTCCTGGATTCCCGTTCTTCCTTCCTAAGGGAATGGTTCTGAAGAATACTCTTCTTGATTACTGGAGAGAAATCCATCAGAAAGCAGGATATGTTGAGATTTCCACACCGATCATGCTGGCACGTCATCTTTGGGAGACATCCGGACACTGGGATCATTACAAAGAAAATATGTATACAACTGTAATTGACGATCAGGATTTTGCAATCAAGCCAATGAACTGTCCGGGAGGTATTCTTGTATACCAGTCAGAACCACGTTCTTACCGTGATCTGCCGCTTCGTATGGGTGAGCTTGGTCTGGTACATCGTCATGAAAAATCCGGACAGCTTCACGGACTTATGCGTGTACGCTGCTTTACACAGGATGATGCCCATATCTTTATGATGCCGGAGCAGATCCGTGAGGAGATCAAAGGGGTTGCAAAACTGATTGACGAGGTATATCAGCTGTTTGGTTTCAAATATCACGTAGAGCTTTCCACACGTCCGGAAGATTCCATGGGAAGTGATGAGGACTGGGAGATGGCTACAGACGCTCTTCGCGGAGCTCTTGACGACCTCGGGCTTAATTATGTAGTAAATGAGGGAGACGGAGCGTTCTATGGACCGAAGATTGACTTCCATCTTGAGGACTCCATCGGAAGAACCTGGCAGTGTGGTACTATCCAGCTTGATTTCCAGCTTCCGCTCCGTTTTAATTGTGAATATGTTGGTGCTGACGGCGAGAAACATCGTCCGATCATGATCCACCGTGTTGCTTTTGGATCCATCGAGCGTTTTATCGGTATTTTGATCGAGCATTTTGCAGGTGCATTCCCAACATGGCTTGCTCCTGTACAGGTGAAGGTGCTTCCGATTTCTGATAAATATATGGATTATGCAGAAAAGGTTGTAAACGAGCTGAAAGAGTCTGGTATTCGTGTCGAAATTGATACCCGTGCTGAGAAAATCGGTTACAAGATCCGTGAGGCAAGACTTCAGAAGATTCCTTATATGCTGGTTGTTGGTGCAAAAGAAGAGGAAGAGGGCAAAGTTTCTGTAAGAAGCCGTTTCCTGGGAGATGAAGGTGCAAAGGATCTTGGAGAGTTCATTACTTCTATCAAAGCTGAGATCAAGAGCAGAGAGAACCGTAAGGTAGAGGTTCAGGAAGAGCAGAAATAAGCCGGATTTCCTGAAAAAGTTTTAAGTGATGAATAAGAAAGTGATTTCCATATAAAAGAAAGGCGCTGCTGTGAGATGCGGCGCCTTTCTTGAAAATATTAACATTGTTATAAAATATAGCTGGATTAGGTTAAAAAATATATAATTTTGTGAATTATAGCAGATGAATGCATTATTCGGAAAAGTATTTCGCCTTAATTTCCTCCACTGGCATTTTTTTTCCTGTCCACAGACGGAACGCTTCAGCCCCCTGGTAAAGCAGCATATACATACCGTTGAAGGTGCGGCAGCCAGCCTCTCTTGCTTCGCGCAAGAATCGTGTCTCACGGGGATTGTAGATCACATCTGACACGATCAGATCCGGATGATAAAGACTGGTATCTTCAATAATGGACCCTTCTGTATCAGGAGCCATCCCCACTGAGGTGGCATTGAGAAGAAGCGCACTTTCGGAGATAGCCTGTGCCAGTTCTTCTTTATCTTTGTTTTCGTGAAGAATGGCCTGGCAGGGAAGAGTGGCGTTGATATTTTCCACCAGCTTCTGTGTGCGGTTCCAGAAACGACTGGTCTCACGGGCAAAAATATGGATTTTTTTTACCCCGTCAAGGGCAGCCTGTGCACAGATGGCAGTAGCTGCACCACCGGCCCCCATGATGATGATGGTTTTTCCGATCACATCATATCCTGCATCTCTGACAGCCTGCATGTATCCTACACCGTCAGTGTTATAGCCGGTAAGGCGTCCATTGTCATTGACTACGGTGTTCACAGCGCCGATCAGTCGGGCAGCAGGGGAAAGCTCGTCCAGAAGCTCCACGATCTTGTTTTTGTTTGGCATGGTAAGGTTGAAGCCACGGATTCCGCAAGTTTTCAGTCCCATGACAGCAGTTTCCAGATTTTCCTCGTTTACATTGAAGCAAAGATAAGTGTAATCAAGATCAAGAAGATGGAATGCTTCATTGTGCATAAGTGGTGAAATACTGTGTGCCACCGGACTTCCAAGAAGTGCGGTAAGTTGTGTGTGACCGGTAATTGGGATCATAAGGTACCTCCTGAAGTTTCTATTATTTTGAAAGTCCAAGGCAATAGCAGTGACTGATCCGGGGTAGAGCGTGTTTGAAAAATCATTCCCGCAATCTGCACGCCCCACTTTGCGGTATATTTCACCCGAATTCGGTTGCCGTAGCCCGCTACGGCGCCCTCATCCGAGCGAAATCTTCCACAAATTGTGACGCACATCTTGCAGAAAGCCTTTTTCAAACACGCTCTAGTATGAACAGCCTTAAGATATTGGAACATGAACTTTCATTTAGTTTAAAACTGGAAATCATTAAAGTATTACTAAGTATATATTATTCTATGAGAAAGGAGATGTCAAGAAATGACAAAACCTATTCAGATAAAGAACCTGACCATTGGAGCAGGAATCCCGAAAATCTGCGTTCCTCTTACTGGAACCACCAGAGAAAAAATCTGCCAGGAAGCAGAGGATGCCAAAAAAGCAGCTGCAGATCTGGTGGAATGGCGTGCAGATTTCTTTGAAGAACTGATGAATCCGGAAGCCTGCCAGAATGTGCTTGAAGCGTTGGCAGAAATTCTTGGTGAAACACCACTGCTTTTTACAATCCGGACAAGTGAGGAAGGCGGAAATATTACCATTTCTCTGGAGGATTACGCTGCCTGCAATATAAATATTGCAAAAGGCAAAAAGGCAGACCTGGTTGATGTGGAAGTTATGAGTAATTCGGAAGAGAAGAAAAAGCTGGTGGCAGAGCTTCAAAAAGAAGGAGTCAAAGTGATCGCTTCTTCCCATGATTTCCACAAAACAGACAGTCAGGAGGTTCTTTTAAACCGCTTCCGCGAAATGGAAAAATCAGGCGCTGATATTTTGAAAATGGCGGTAATGCCTCATGGTTTCGAAGACGTGGCAGCAATTATGGAGGCAACAAATGTTATGAGACAGGAGTGCGAAAAGCCTTTGGTATCCATGGCAATGGGAAGTATTGGTTCTATTACCCGAATTTCCGGAGAGAACTTCGGCTCTGGCATTACCTTTGGAACAGTTGGCGCCGCATCTGCACCGGGACAGTTTCCGATTGGAGAACTGAGAAGTCTTCTGGATGCTTTACATGAGAAAAATGAAGAAGACGAATTAAAGCAGTAGAATTAATTTTGCACGAAGCATGAAAAAATGAATTGCTTTAATTGAAAATAATATTGACAGAATTAATTTAGAACAAAATAACGAAAAATGACAGATCATGCTGTCGATTTGGGGCGAGAAATTCTTAGGATTTCCCGCCCCTTTTTGACAAAATCTGCGCCCTCTGTGACCGTATAATGGGTTCACTTACCAAAGTGAAGGATTGACGTTACCACAAAAGGTAACGGACGACAGGCCACAGGGGGCTTTTTATGTATTATGACGTATACATAGACATCGTCTTTCTGACGAATCTTTTAATGGATTACGTTCTTCTTCGCATTGTAGGAAAGCTTTTCCTGCGAAAAAGAAATCGTGGAAGGATTTTGCTGGCGGCAGCCGTTGGCGCTCTGTTTTCCTGCCTCATTTTATATGTACTGCCGGATATGATTTTTCCTGCAAAGGTACTGCTCCATGGAGGATGTGCCTGGGGCATGCTGGTTCTTGGACTGGATCTTAAGAAAAACGGACTTCTGGTAAAAGCACTGGTGACTGTTTACCTGATGGCTTTTTTCATGGGAGGCCTTATGGAAGCAGCACCTGTAAAAAAGGCAACACCCATACGCTTTTTGATTGTTGCCGCAGGAGCCTACATGGGACTTAGTGCACTGATCTATCTTAGCGATTCTTTCCGTGCCAGATGGAAAAATATTTATCCAGTCACCCTGTCCTATCGGGGAAATGTACAACCGTTTTTCGGGCTTTGGGATACAGGAAATTTTCTTGTAGACCCCATCAGCCAGAAGGAGGTATTTATTATAAAACCGGAGGTTCTGGAAGCATTGCTTCCGCAGGAAAATGCAGACAGGCTGAAACACCTTAAGGAGAACCCAGGGGAGCTGGAAGGTACAGAGCCGGCTGACTTGCATCCGCACTTTTTGCCCTATAAGACAATCGGGGAGGAAGGCGTGCTGCTGGCAGTGGTGTTAGATGACCTTTGTATTCACACTCCCAGGGAGGTGATTCATGTGGCAAATCCGGTGCTGGCGCTGGCCGTGGAACCCTCTGCTTTGGGAAAAGAGTACCAGGTACTGTTGAATTCCAGAATTTTGCATTAGGAGGGGGACTTATTCATGAACAGATCAGCAAGTGCAGCGTATTATCCATTTCAGGTAATGCCCAGATTCCTGCTCGGCAGACAGGGAGAGGTTTATTATATTGGTGGAAGTGATATTCTGCCGCCGCCACTGGAAACACAAAGAGAAGCGAGGATCCTTGAAAAACTGGGTACACCAGAGGAGAAAGAAGCTAAGTCTACCTTGATCGAGCACAATCTCAGGCTGGTGGTCTATATAGCCAAAAAGTTTGATAATACAGGTGTGAGTGTGGAGGATCTGATCTCCATTGGTACGATTGGGCTGATCAAGGCAATCAATACTTTTAACCCGGTAAAAAATATTAAGCTGGCTACGTATGCATCCAGATGTATTGAAAACGAAATTCTTATGTATCTCAGACGCAATAGTAAGACGAAAATGGAGGTTTCCATAGATGAGCCTCTGAATGTGGACTGGGACGGAAACGAGCTTTTGCTTTCCGATATTTTGGGAACGGATGATGATGTGATCTCCCAGAGGCTGGAGAACGAGGTGGAAATCAAGCTTCTGGGAAAAGCAATTTCCAAGCTTTCTCCAAGGGAACAGACGATTATCAAACTGCGGTTCGGGCTTGGAAGGCAGGAGGGAAGGGAGAAAACACAGAAAGAAGTGGCGGACCTTCTGGGGATTTCACAGTCTTATATTTCCAGGCTGGAAAAACGGATCATGAAGAGGCTGAAGAAGGAAATTGTAAAGTATGAGTAAAAGTGAGTAGTTGCAAATTGAAGCTTTGCATGATTTGCTTCTGTTGTCCATACTGTCCAGCCTCTCAAATATTCGTGGCCTCTTTGCCCATGGAAGCATGGTTTGAATGAAATTTCATATCAAAGCAATAAAATGGAGTAAGCAGGCTATGAGGCTGATTTGGAAACTATATTTAGCGAAAAGAAGGGCAGAATATGGGTGTGTATTGGAATAATAACGGCAAAAATGGGAATTCTACAATAGACATAGAGGATAGTTTTATTATTTCATATGTAAAGAAATGGATTTACAGTAAAGGAGACACGCTTATGAATGCCGATGTAGAATTTCTAAACTATGTGTATCAGAATTCCCAGATGGGTATAGACACCTTGGAGCAGCTGCTTGAGATCACGGAAGACGAAAAATTGCAGACATGTCTGGAAAAGCAGATTGAGGGCTATCGGAAGTTTCATAACGAAGCCAGGGATATTCTGAATCGGAACGGATATGACGAAAAAGGTCTTGGCACCTTTGAAAAAATCCGCACCTACCTTATGGTTAACCTCCAGACCATGGCCGATGACTCCACCTCCCACATCGCCAAAATGCTGATCCAGGGCAGCAGCATGGGAATTACCGAAGCCGTGAAAAAGCTTCATCAGTACGAAAATGACGTGGAGAAAGACATCAAAAAACTGATGGAACGGCTGCAGGAATTCGAAGAGGAGAATGTGGAGAAGCTGAAGGAATTTCTGTAGGAAATAAGGCGGCGGGGGAGATGCTTCCAGATGAGGAATGTATTTATCCTCCGCCAGTTTTGCGCAAGGATATTATGAAATTACAATTATTCATAGAAAAAATTAGTTTAAGAATTTTGAGCTATATAGTTGTCTAGATATTCCTGTGCCTGGTTTTCAGAAAACTGAAATTTCGTCATTAGTTTTTGAACAATGGCATCTGAAGAGAGGTTAAATTCCAAACACATTTCAATAGTTGCCTGGATTTTTCCATTCCGTTCTCCGTCTTCATAACCCTCTTCCCGAAACATACGCAAGGTTTTCTCTTCATCATATTCATAAATACTCATAGCTTTCGCCTCCGCTCGGTTCTTTAGTAAAAAATCCCGCAGGATGTTTTCATGGATACATTCGGTAATTGCCTTCTCAACTGCGTCAGTCAGTGGCATTTCAGCAGAATAGGTACGAATGCGAGCAACATATTCGGAGTAATCACGAAGGGTATGACAGGCATTCATTAATTCCTGGTTATGCCCCTTATTGATGTTAAGCATAACCGCTTTCAATTCCAACGCTGGTTGGTCGGTTGTTGGATGAAATAACTCTGAAAGAAGAAATTCTGTCCTGTCTGGCTGCGACTTCACACCATTATAAAAGATTACGAAGGAAGGCAGCGGAATCTGCACTTTCTTGGAACCATATATGTTCATGTCTTTCGTATAGGCTGAATAAATATCTGTTATGTACATGAGAAAGCGTAAAGGCAGGTTGGGATTTACCGTGGACTGTTGTTCATAAAGTGCCAGGCGCATATCAATAATAAAGGAAAGATCATTTTCCATTGTCATGTAGATTGCGTTATCCAATGTAGTAATTGTTAGCATTGCAGGATCATCATAATGAGTTCCGTTAATTGCATTGTAAAGTTTCAGTAATTCTGATTTGTCATTAAAAATCATCTTGTAGAGTCGATCCTTGTAAATACGGTTTACAGGTAAAGATACATTGTTCATAGAAGACCTCCTTATAAAGATGGTGGAAGGCCTCTTAATGTAAATCTCTACATTTTGGTCAGAAACCTTCCTGCTGCTATATGGGAAAAGCATGAGATTTCTGAAGCGGCAGAGCGCCGAAGATACCAGAGATGATATTAAATAGACTTACTGAAATGAAATGCTTTGTTATAGTATAGCTCATGGCGGGCTAAAATGCAAGAAAAAGAGTTCGACATGATTCGACAAATAATTTGAACAAAAAAATATAAACTTTTTTGTAAAAAGTGCTTGACGATTCCTTGCGGCAGTGGTATAGTAAACAAGCTGTCGCAAGGAATTGCTTCTGAAATGCTGAAAAATAAAATAGTTTTCAGAAAATTCGAATTAACTGTTGATAAATGACTGAACTTATGATAAAGTAACCAAGTCGCTTGAACAGAACGACAGAAACAAACAGCTTTAGACAGGATTTTGAAAATCTTAAAAACTTTTGAAAAAAGTGCTTGACAAGATTTGAAAGATATGATAAAGTAAACAGGCTGTCGCAAAGAGATGACAGACAAACAACCTTGATAACTAAACAGTGAAACACATACGATTCTCGAAAATTCTTAACGAATCATCATTCAAAAGAATGAACTTTTTATAACAGTAATGACGAGAGATAACTAAG